>JAGAPM010000111.1 GCA_017623265.1 Lentisphaeria bacterium
AGGGCAGCGGACGCCCAGAAAACGCCGCGGGTTCCGAAAAGGAAAATCGTATAACCGGAAAATACTGTGGCAAGCATCGCACCGGCGTTGCCGAATGTTGTTGACCAGCCAAAGACTTTGCCCCGTTTCCGCTGTGGAGTTGCGGCAGAAAGCAGTTTCTGCAGGATCGGGTATAGGCTGCCGGAGAAGAAGAACATCAGAGTCCGCACTACACCAAGTACGATCAGGTTGTCCGTAATGCTCATAATGACCAGGCAGATCGTGGCAAGGGTCAGAGTCGGTGCAAGGATCAGCTGCGGTTTCAATTTGTCGGCAAGGTATCCGATGAACAATCCGGAAAGCACGGCACCCACGCAGGTAAATGCCCCGATGATCCCGGTCCAGAAGGCCGCTTTTTCCGGGCCTGTGATCAGTTCGATCAGCATGGAGACATACGGTCCTTCAAAACGCCGGACAAAGCAGTAGATCAGCATGAGAGTCAGCATGATCCAGACTCCGTAGGTGAACCCGGGCAGGACACCTTTCCGGTAGCGGTGGATCTTTGCCGCCTGTGTGCTGAGGGGTGGTTTTGTTGCCGGTACTTTCGGCGCATCTTTCGCAAAAAGGCAGCAGATCCCGGAGATAAAATACAGGATTGCGCAGACCCAGAAAGTGGTCTTGTATCCATAGAGGTCCACCACCACGCCGCCGATCACATGACCGAGCATTGCGCCCGCCCAGACAGCAGTTCCCACGAAACCGAGAGCGAATCCCTGTTTATTTTCGGGTGCGGTCTTGACGATCAGGATATTGGCGGCAGCGGTCGTTCCGGCGCAGGCGGCGGTAAGGAATCGCAGCCCGATCAGCATCCACGGCTGGGTTACATAGCCCATAAGCGGGAAAAAGAATGCAGTCAGGAACGATCCCCGCAGGAGCATGATCTTGACGCCGAACCGGTCGGAGAGGCTGCCCCATATAGGGCAGAAGATGGCATACGCCATTGCGCCGGCGAAGGTGAAGATGGCAACACAGACGCCCCGGGAATGTTCATCAATCATGCCGAAGTTATCCCGTAACAGCTGGGGAATGAAGGGCATAGCGGCGTCGAAGCCGGACATGACCAACAGTTGTGAGATCCACATCAGGATCATGTTCCGGATCCAATGCCGGGTATAGTCATTCAGCATGAGAGATACCTCTTATTCAAATGTGATATCGCCGAAATATGCGGGCAGGTGGAAATCCAGTTTGGGGATGGGCAGCCACGTGAGCCAGTGGGGGTGGCTGGTATCACTGCACTTATAGGCATTGGCAGTCCAGGTCTGACCGGAGAGAGCGGCATTGAAGTTATCGCCAAGTTTTGCAAAAAGTTCGATCGGCACGGCAAATCCGGCGTACCAGGTCAACGGACTGCGCTGCAGTTTTCCGTTGTTGTCGAAGTAGACCATTTCCCGGATCTCGGGATCTACAATCGGAGGCAGACTGTGATAGATCTGAATCGTTTTGATTTCCTCTTCGCTGACGGGGAGGAAGTCGCCGCCACGCAGATCTTTCACATTATAAAGGAGCATGAATCCGCCTGCAGTGAGTTCAAAGTTGTAATACCGGTCTGTATTGCCGGGTTTGATGAAGAATTCCACGCAGGAATCAGTGCATGCCTGATCACCGTATTTGCTGGCGACAGCCCGGACATATTGATCCCGGACGCGGAAAAGGGCATAGATGAACCGGTCATCATACAGCACTTTCAGATCGGTCACCGGGCAGTAGGGGTCCCGTGCTTCCTGTTCTTCCACGCCGGTCCACTTGCGCCACAGGCGTTTGAAAAGATTGTACTTCGGGTACATACGGTTGGCAATGGAGATGGTGTTGGCATTTTTCCACTGGGGATCGTTTTCAAAATCGCCATCCAGTGCCACGGGACCTGTTGCTCTTTTTACGATAAAGCTCATTTTTTTCTTCCGGTATTGATTAAGGTTTTCTATAACAAGGCGTTTTTATGGCTTTTCCACGCCGTAGCGGGCATCATAAACTTTCAGGATCTTTCTATTCCGTTCCAGCGCATACGCTTTCAGCAGACGAGCCTGCACCCGGAGTATTTCAATGCCCTCCGGATAGGAGAAGATCACCCGTTGACACTCAAAGTTGTTATCATTTCTTTTCAGGTGCGCTTCGATACGGAGTCCGAGATTTTCGTTTCCTTTCGAATGTTCCATGATTTTTGCAGAGACGACCGGGAACTGGATCTCCCGTTCTTCCATCAAGCGGATGAACTGCATGAGAAATTTGATCCCGCTGCCTTTCGCCTGCATCCCGGGAGTGAATGGTTCGGAATGGGTTTCATCCTTGATGGAGGGCAGGGCTGGTGCGATCGTGTAAAATTCGGAGGAAAAGATCCGGCAGTTTTTATCGATCAGATATGTGGTGGAATCCAGACGTGCGACGGGAAATCGCTCTCTGATCCGGATCCGGAGAATGTCCGGCAGAACCGGAATGAGCTGAACATCTTCCATTTCGGGATGCTTTTCCAAAAGCAGTTCCCGCTTTTTCGCAAAATCCAGTGTGAGCAGGTTATCGGCTCCCGGTTTGACCTCGATTTCCTTTGTCAGCTCGTTTGCGCGGGATTCTGCCTGCAACGGATCGTTCCAGTAACTTGACCGCTTCCCCTGCGTGTCGATTTTTACAGCGGAGATGATAAAATGCCGGTTGTTTTCAAAAACGGCACGCTTGAGAACGAAAAAAGCAAGAACCAGAAGCAGCAACAACAGGATCATGGTAGCGACCCCCAACCAGATTTTCTGTTTTTTGCTCAGATTGAACGACCACGCAGTGGTTCCCTTTTCCGTTGCGGAATTTTTTTTGGTTTTCTCGGTATCCTTTTTCATAGTCAGCAGTCCGTTACTTGATCTTGTTCATTTTTCTACATGTAAGAATATATATGCGGAACGGGGATTTTCAAACGGGAATCGTTTATTATTTACAAAAATCAGCCGTTTGTGATTGAATCGGGTGTATTTTTCCGCCGGTACTCGCCGGGAGTCATGCCGAACCGTTCTTTGAAAGTCCGGCAGAAGTGTTCTGCATTGGAAAAACCACATTCAAAGGCAAGTTCTTTCATGTTCTGATTGGATGTGGCGAGCAGATTCCGTGCTTCCTGAAGACGTCGTGCCAGAAGCCGCTGGTGCGGCGTTTCCCCCAGATGCTTCCGGAACAGCATGTGCAAGTGAGGGATGCTGACACACAATTCTTCTGCAAGAGCAGCCACACTCATTCCAGTTTTATTGTATCCCTGATCCAACAGCAGCAGAGCCTGTTCCAGCAGTTTCGGCGTACCGGTCGGCGGCTGGATCCGTGCTGCGTTATAGGCGGCGGAAAGCAGACGTGCGTGAACGGTATAAGCCAGAAGATCCCGGTCGTAAGAGTCATCATGAAATGCCCGCAGGGATTCATCAACAAATTTCTGCAGTTCCCGTTGTGCATTCCAGAGTACGACCGACGGTGCGATCCGTCTATGCGGACCTTCGATCGTGAACAATGCGGCAAGACATTCGTATGGGCTTTCCTGTTTGTACCGGTGGATCGTCATATCACCCGGAAAATGCCAGAAGATGGTGCCCGGTCCGTGATATTGCTCCCCGTAGAAAACACCGCCCCGGGTAACCAGCTCCACATATTCTGTGTTTTCGCCGACCGGGGCAGCTGTGACCTCGCTCCGGTTGGATGGGGCAATGTAATAAAACAGCCGGATCGCCCGGATCTGATCAGAAGGATGCATGATTACTTTTTCCCTTCCGAAGCAAGGAATTCCGCCCGGATCCGTTCCCGTTCTGCCGCCAGCGGATCATGGAGACCGTTGGCAAAACGGTATGCTTTATACCCGGCGAACCCGAATCCTGTCAGCATGAAGATCCCGCAAAACAGCACAAAGACATCTCCGAACATGGTGTAGAATGTCATTTCCTGCTTTGCCGGTACCGGCACGATGAATTTTGCATTTCCGCTGCCTTTCCGGGCAGGCTCGAACAGAACATCGCCATTATTGTCATAACGTTTGAAAATGCAGTCGGTCAACCGTCCGGTGGAATCGATCAACACGGAGTAGTTGCTGTTTCCGGCGCGGACCATGGGCATACGGGTTTCGATGGTGCGAAAGATGGAATTGATATAATGCTGTTCCGGTTCTGAACTTTTCGGATACCAGGCATCGTTGGTGATCACCAGCAGAAAATCCGCCTTGTTCCGTGCCAGCTCCCGTGCGGCGTAGGCAAAAACATCTTCATAACAAATCAGTACACCGGCTTTCGTTCCGTTGCCGACCGTCAGAGGACGGAACGCTTTCCCCGGTTCCAAACTTCTGCCAAGTCCGACCCATTGATCCAGTACCGGGAAATGTTTTGCCAGCGGCACAAATTCCCCGAAGGGGACCAGATGAACTTTGGAATAGATGTCATCGGTATCGTAATCATATTTTTTCAGATCCGGTTCCGCATGTTTGAGCATCAGGGCAGAGTTATACATGGCTCCGGTTTGATCGGCAGTCAGTGTTCCGAGAATCAGTTTCGCTTCCGGATATTTTCTCAGCAGATTGCGGACCGTTTTCCGGTAGTTTGCCTCAAAGGGAACATTCAAACGCACCCCCGGACGGGCTGCCTGATACTGTTCAAAGTCGGCGTAGTTGTAATAACTGCGCGGAACAGCAGATTCCGGCCAGACGATCAGACGCAGCGGATAACAGTATTTCTGCGATTCCACTTCAGCCGGTGTAAGCGCATTTTTTTCTTCCTCCGGTTCCGCTGCCAGCGGGGGGCGTTCCCGGTCCCGCAGTTCGGTTTCGATCAGATTTTCTGTCTGCTGACTGCAGGCGGTCAGCGCTTCCAGAGACTGACTGCCGCTGCCTGCACGCCGCTGGGAAAGATGGGGCTGTACCACGCCTACTGCAAATGCACGGGTCTCCCGTTTCAATGCCCGGTCCGCCAGATCTTTGCCTGTCGAGACAAGAACGATCAGCAGCACGAGACATGCCAGCAGCGGGTAGGGACGCCGGTATTTTCCTTCCGGCAGACTGAAACGCAGCCCGTGCAGACAGAAAAAACCGGCAAGGTTGATCAGGATCACCACAAAAGATATGCCGTAGACCCCCGTATATTCGCAGAGCTGGATCAGAGACCAGTTCTGCCACTGGGAAGTACCCAGCAGATTCCAGGGAAAGCCGGTGAAGATCCAGGAGCGGATCCATTCCAATACAACCCACAGTCCGGCAAGGCTGAAGATCATCAGAAACTCCCCGGCTATGGGAAATTTGTAAAATTTCAGCCGGACATCAAAGTCGCTCTTCCGGATCGCATCCGGGTACAGCAGGTTTCTGCCGAGCCACGGCACTGCCATGGCAAATACCGCATTGAAAAGTCCCAAAACTATCGCAAAGACAAACGGGATGAACAGGTTGATCTCCCGCAGAAAAAATGTCCCCGGCAGATGCCACATGTAGCCCCAGAGAAGACCGTAGAAAAATGCCCGTTTCGCACTTTTGTTCAGAGTGACCCATAACAGCGGGATCACGCTGATCCATGCAAAAAAATCAACGCTGACCGGCGGATAAGCAAGCTCCATGCCCACGCCGGAAACGATCAGGATCAGAAGCTCAAGAAATGTCTGCTTTCCGGGTGTGAGCCGGGGGATTTCCGGCTTTTTTATCTCGTTTGTCATATTTTTTTTGACCTTTCTGCAACTTATCCGGCTTTTTTACTGGAAAAATCTTTATTTTATGGTATGTTAAGGTTGGTAATACAGTTAATTTACACCGGTATCGATTGAATTGCAAAGAAATTACTGATAAAAAATGATTGCAAGTAAAGAATTTTATTTCGACCATTTGGTCATCGGCAGCGGCCTCGCCGGTCTTTCCACTGCCCTCATGCTCGCGGAGAAAACCGAAGGCTCCATTGCGATCGTTACCAAAGGTGCGATCGATGATTGCAACAGCAAAATGGCACAGGGCGGAATCGCATGTGTCACCGATGAGAATGATACCTTTGAAGAACATCTGGAAGGTACCCTTGCCGCCGGTGCCCACCTCTGCCGCAGAGATGCGGTGCTGGATATCGTCCGCAAGGGACCGGAACGGATCAAATGGCTCATTGAACTGGGAACTCATTTTACCACCCGGGCGGAAATGGGCGATACCGATCCCGCCGGACAGGAGGAATTTGATCTCGGGCGGGAAGGCGGACATAAAAAACGCCGTATTCTTCATGCCGGAGATATTACCGGTGCGGAGGTGGAACGCTCTCTTGTGGCAGCGTGCCGAGCCAATCCCCGGATCAAAGTCTTTGAAAATTATGTGGCAGTGGACCTGATCTCTACCGTACGCCTCGGTTATGTGGGCGAAAACCGGGTCCTGGGTGCTTATGTTTTCGATACAGTCAATAACAAGGTCGAAACTTTCACCAGCCTCAGTACCACTCTTGCCACCGGCGGTTGCGGGAAGGTTTATCTTTACACCAGTAATCCGGATGGAGCCTGCGGCGCCGGGGTCGCCATGGGATATCGTGCGTTTGCCGAAATTGCAAATATGGAGTTTTACCAGTTCCACCCCACGATCCTCTTCTCGCCCAAGGTCAAATCCTTCCTGATCAGTGAAGCTCTGCGCGGAGAAGGCGGCGTTCTCAAGATCCGGAACAGTCAGGGCGAACTGGTGGAGTTCATGCAGAACTACCATGAGATGAAGAGTCTTGCCCCACGTGATGTCGTTGCAAGAGCGATCGACAACGAACTGAAACGCACCGGAAACACCTGTGCTTATCTGGATATGCGCCACCATTCCGCTGATTTTCTGAAAAAACGCTTCCCGAATATCTACGCAAAATGTCTGGAGGCAGGTGTGGATATGGCGGTCGATCCCATCCCGGTCGTCCCTGCTGCCCATTTCAGTTGCGGTGGTATTCTGACCGATGTCAACGGATATACCGGGATCAAAGGTCTTTATGCGGTAGGCGAAACTGCCTGTACCGGTCTGCATGGTGCCAATCGTCTCGCCAGCAACAGTTTGCTGGAAGCTGTTGTTGTTTCGGATAGCGCCGCAGCTCATATTGCGGAAAATCTGGATTCCCTCCGGCAGGGGTGGGATTCCTTCTCGGTTCCCCTCTGGACCAGCGGCGATGCCTCTATTTCCGATGAACAGGTGGTCATCTCCCACAATTGGGAGGAGATCCGCCGTTTCATGTGGGACTACGTGGGGATTTACCGCACAAACCGTCGTCTGGAACGGGCAAAGACCAGAATCAAGGTCCTCCAGCGTGAAATCGAAAAATATTACTGGGATTTCCATTTGACAAAAGATCTGATCGAACTCAGAAATATCGCCACCGTGGCGGAATTGATCATCGATTCCGCCATGCAGAGAAAAGAAAGCCGCGGACTTCATTATAACGCGGATTACCCGCAGCGGAGAGCGGAACTTGATACCGTTGATACCATCCTGCGAAAACCGGATACCAAGGCATAAGAGAAACATTCCCCGAAATGACTGAGACTGAAAATTTACACAACAAGATCGCTCCCCATATCACTGAAATCATTGCACGCCTTCAGAATGCCGGCTTTGAGGCATACATCGTCGGAGGTGCCGTGCGGGACTTCCTGCTCGGCAGGGAGCCGAAAGACTATGATATTTCCACTTCTGCAACTCCGGAACAGGTCAAAAAGATCTTCCGTGATTTTCGCTGTATTATTATCGGAAAACGCTTCCGGCTGGTGCATCTCTACTATTTCCGGGATGATCCCATCGAGATCAGTACCTTCCGTAAATGTCCCGATGAAGCCGGTACTCCGGAACGCCCCCTCCGGACTGGCGTTGCCCCCGAACACATGATCTTCCGGGACAACGAGTTCGGTACGGCGGATGATGATGCGCACCGCCGGGATTTTACCGTCAATGCCCTCTTTTATGATCCGGTCCGTGATCAGTTGCTGGATTTTACCGGGCATGGGTTGGAAGACATTCAGTCCGGCGTGGTGCGGTGCATCGGAAATCCTGCTCTCCGTTTTGAAGAGGATCCCGTCCGTCTGCTTCGCGCTTTGAAACTGGTTGGACAGTATGGTTTTACACTGGAAAAAGAGACCGAGGACGCCCTGAAGGAGTGTCTGGATCTGATTATCCATGCCAGTATTTCCCGTATGACGCTGGAGTTTGAAAAGATCCTGCGCAATCCGTACGGCGATGAGATCATTCATGTCTTCCGGAAATATGACTTCCTCAAATATTTTCTCCCGGAACTGGATCGTCTCTTTGACGACGATCACGGAAAGTATACCATGGCGCTTTGGAAACGCCGCAACGAGCGGGTTCGGGAAGGTTTGTACCGCCCCAGTATTTCGCTCATCCTGGCGGTGATCGCTCTCCCGTATATCGAGCGTCACTTCAAGAACCGGCCCGGCGATGTCTGGTACACAATTCCCGATATGAACGAGTTTTTCCATGATATCATCCTCAAAGCGATTACTCCTCATGCGATCATGCGCCGGGTCAATGCCAATGCCGGCATGAATCTGCTTTTCCAGCCCCGGTTCCGGTCTATGGATGACATGAGCCGGTATTTCAATGCCGCATTTTATCCTAATGCCCGGGAACTTGCCGCCATACAGAACGATGTCATGTGGCATCATGATGGTTTTGAAGAACGCTATCCCATTGTGAAAAACCGGATTTTCACCGGAGCAAAGAAAAAGCGTTCCGGACGCAGAAAACACTCCGGACACGGAAGAAATCAGGGGAATAAACCGGATGCAACTCCAGAAAATTGAACAGCTTGCAGTCTCTTTTAATCTGCTCTTCCCGAATCCCGGAAACGAACCGGTCACCGCTGCGTTGGGCGATTTGATCGCTGGTAAGACGGAAGATGCCCTCAATGCCCTTGCCGCCGATCCGGTTCCGTTCCGTCAGCGTTTGGATAAAGCTCTCCTCAAGGCGCTGGCTGCCCTTTTTCCGAAACTGCAGTTGGAGGATTTTGAGTCCGGCGATGGTGAATTTTTTCTGCAGCATACCCGTTCCGTGGCAGAGATCCTGAAGGATCTGATCCCGCAGATCATGGCAGAATATCCCGATGCGGAACGCCGGATCCGCCCCTCTGCCGCTAAATTGACCGCGGCAGGTTCCATCTTCCTGAAACTCAAAACAGCCGCCATCCTGATGGAGTGCCGGAAAGCTGCTGAAAGCCGCATCTGCCGGGTGATCAACGGGACACTGGTTCCCGTGGAAATTTCCAATATCCGGCGTGTGGAAGAATTTTATGGCTACCGGGCTGCAAGACAGATCTTTCTGGAACATTTCGGCGCGTTTGCTGCCGGAAAAAGTAATCTGCCCCTGCTGATCAGCAGTCTGCCCGGTTTGGGCAAGACCCAGATGACCATCTCCCATTGCATCCATTATCCGGAGATCACCCTCGTGCTGGCAACGCCCGAAGCATTGGATAAGGGATTGGAAGAGTTGATCCATACCCTCGGTGCCATGCCCGAACGCAAATTTATGGTCTTTTTTGATGATATTGATGTGCCACAGATGGACTGGTATAATTTCCGTACCTTTGTGGGTGGCGCTTTCCCGCTTCCGAAGAATATCTCTTTCACCATCGCCGCAAACCAGACCTATCCGGCGAACATTTCCAGCCGCGGGCGCGGTTTTGCCTTCCCCATTTTCGATGAACTGCGCTGTCAGGAGATGATCGAAGACTTCCTGCAGGCAAACGGGATCAAGCAGCCTTCTGCCAATCTGATCGCTGTCATTGCCGCCGATTACGTGGAACAGTTCGGTCAGAAGATGTTCGAAGAACTCAGCCCCCGGACACTTGTCCGGTATCTGGAAGATTTTGCCGCAGATAATATGAAAAAACGCCGGATGCTGGACAGCTCCCGTCAGGATGTGATCCTGCATCCTGATCCGCAGGTGTTCTATGACGAAAACCTGAAACTGATGCGTGCCGTTTACGGCGAGGAGATCATCGAAAAAATACGCAACAAAGAACTGGGGATCGTATGAGTCGGATCGAACTGCCGGATGTGACAAAATATGTGGAGGATGGTCAGCCCGTTCTCTTTGGCGATGAACATTTTATGCGGGCAGCTCTGCGTTGTGCAGAAAATGCCGCCGCTGCCGGGGAAGTCCCGGTGGGCGCCGTCGCTGTCAAGGACGGTGTCATCATCGCAAAGGCGTGGAATCAGGTGGAATTGCTGAAAGATGCCACCGCACACGCTGAAGTCCTGCTCATCAGCTCCATTTCCGCCGCTTTGAACGACTGGCGCATGGAAGACGTGGATATCTATGTGACCAAAGAACCCTGCGCCATGTGTGCCGGTGCCATGGTCAACGCAAGAGTACGGCGCGTGATCTTCGGCTTGAGCGATCCCCGTTCCGGTGCCGCCGGCGGTGCTCTGGATGTGACCGGCTTCCCCGGTATGCTCCATCAGGTCGAAGTCAAGACCGGCGTCCTCGCCGATGAATGCGGCAGGATCATGAAGCAGTTCTTCCAGTCTGTCCGGGAAAAGAAGAAGAACTGACCGCCCGCACGCACGGGGCGCAGCCCGCACAAAAAAAGACGCACCTTTGGAGGTGCGTCTTTTTTTTGCCCATGCACCGGGAAGCGGTACATGGAATGCGCAGCGGCTTTGCGCTGCGCATTGGGGCTGTGCCCCGTGCCGTTGCGGGCTTATGCGAGGGCGGCGGCAACGGAGCCGAAGGCGTTCAGCAGAACGATGGCGAATGCCATGACGAAGATCGCCACGGTTTCAACGATACCGAGGACCATCAGCTGGTTGGTAAAGCCCTTGCCGGTGTCTGCGAAGGCATCGCAGGCTGCTGCGGCGGAGATCCCCTGCCAGATGGCGGAGACGCCCATGGCGATACCGGAGAGGATACCCACCATCATGTAGACATACCACATACCGGCATATTCCAGTTTGGCTCCCATGATGATGAACATGATGATCATACCATAGATCGTCTGGGAGAGCGGCGCACCGGCGAAGATCAGCAGCTGGAACGGTGCCGGCTTGTTCTGAGCGTAGCACTTTTTCCAGGCTCCGACTGCAGCGTAGGCGGCGGAACCGCAACCGTAGGCGGAACCGATGGCGGCAAAGCCGATGGAGGCGAATGCGGCAGCGTACACCAGAGCATACTGCATGTAGTCAGGGATCTGTTGGACTTGCTGGGCGGCGTCTGCGAGGGTAAGGGTCAGACTCATTTTTCTTTCTCCTTCGTTGTGTTGTTTTTATTGTATTTTTACTTGTTATCTTTTTTGAAGGGACGGAACTTGAAGCCCGCCCACTGCATTTCAATGTGGTTGGAAAATTCCAGTGTGTTCAGACGGATCGCATGGACAAGCACGCTCAGGAATCCGAGTGCGATGTTCAGCAGGTTTCCGATCACTGCCACCAGGATCAGCAGGATCGCTCCCAGTACCTGAAGGGCATCCGGCATGGAGTGCATCAGGTCTGCGCCCATTCCGTTGAACTTTTCCGAGATGAACGCCCCGGCAAGACCCACGGCAAAGAGACGGATGTACGAAAGCACGTCCACGAAACTGCCCACCAGAGAGAAGGGCAGGTTCAATGCGTCTTTCGGCGCCACCGTTGCAGCGATCAGGACCACGCCGGTCACATACATGCTGATCATTGCAGTCTTCAGGTCGGGATGGACTGTCAGGATGCTGGTGAATACGATCAGGTTCACGGCGAGGATGGCGTTTGCCGCAAGCAGCAATGCCCAGCCCAGATGACCGATCGCCCGCCAGGTGCCCCGGATATCGTCAAAGAACCGGAACAACCGTGCGCAGGGCAGGTGAATACCGGCAATGGCGAAGCAGAGGAACTGGATGAACTTGTTCTTGAAATCGCCCATGGCATTGTTGATTGCATCGCCGGTCATCTGTTCATTGATCAGACCTGCCCAATCGGCAAAACGGATCGCAGCATGGCTTTTCTGCGGGTCTGCAATGAAATCGCACCCCTGCATGAATGTGGGCAGCATGGTCCGGGGAATCCCGCACCAGGAGCCGTTCAGCCAGCCCCAGACAACGGTCACCACGGAAAGCAGCATGAACAGGGAAAGGGGCAGACGCAGTGCCTCGTTTTTCTTCCACATGGTCAGCATACAGATGAGGGTGATGGCAATGAAGATCATGCCGTACCCGGCGTCCCCGATGATCATCCCGAAGAAGATCGGGAAGAAGATCAGGAAGAACATGTTTACATCATTTTCCCGATACCCCGGCGTGACGCCGATGAAGTCGAACAGCGGGTCCATGATGTTCAGGAATTTTGGCTTTACGATGTAAGTCGGTACCCGTTCGTCATCCTCTGCCGGATCTTCGATCAGCAGAGCCATGCCGTTCTCTTCTGCGCACTTCTGCAGCTTTTCTGTTTCCGTAACCGGAACATAACCAAAGATATAAGCAACTTTGCCGGCATCTTCCATGCCGTCACGCACACTGGAAAATTCCAGTTTTTCCGCCACGGTTTCTGCGTATGCTTTCACCTGATCGGCAGTCGCCTTGAGTGCAAGAATCGCTGTACCGGATTCGGCGATCAGCTGCCGGATCTCAGCGATCTGCGCTTCGATGGCGGAGAGGGGACCGGCGGGCAGGGAGACAGCGTACTCCGGAGCGAAGTCTTCCGTTCCGACTGCCAGGAAAAACACATCCGTTTTGTTCCGGCTGATTTCGTTGACCATGACATTTACCGGCAGATCCAGCGCTTCAAAGTCCGCTTTCCGCAGACAGCACAGGTAAGGATAGAGACCTTTGGCGCGGAGGGCATCCAGCGTCTTGCTGTCGAACTCGCCCCACGGGAGCAGTTCATCCCGGTCGCGTTCCAAAGCATGGAGCTGCTTTTCCAGTTCGGTTCTGCCGTTGGAGAGTTCAAGGATACGTTGTGCCGCCTGTTCGCCGGTCATACCGGAGCAGTCGATCTTTGCGGCATTTTTTCCTTCTTCCATGGTAAGGATCTGGAGAGCCCGTTCAGCGCTGGAAAGGGTGGCGGTCAGCTGGGTGACATCCGTGCTTTCCGGCGTTTTGGCATACTCGATCTGCATAACACCGAGATCGCGCAACTTGTTCAGAACGATCGTTTTATCCTGTTCCAGACAGAGTAGGGTCACTTTTTTCATCTTAACGATCATGCGGCACCCTCCTCTCCCTGCAGTTTCTTCTTGGCAATCTTGGAACGGACGACCGCACTGGTCTGTGCGTCCCCGATCGCGATCTGGATGAGGCGGATATTTTCTTTCGCCTCCGGTATTTTCACTTTCTCAAACAGATTCACGCGCTGAGTCGTGGTCCGCAGTTCCTGTCCGATGAGCCGGTGCTGTTCCCGGATCACTTCCCGTTCCTTGCGGATCTCCACGATCTTCCGGATGGCATCCACGGCATCATCCAGCCACGGTTCATCCAGAAAGAGATCGGTGGGCAGCTCCTCAAAGTCCACGCCCCGGTACTTCGGCACATTCACGCCGGCAATATTGAGCGTATCGGTACGGACCGCCCGGACGGCGATCCGGGCTGCGATTTTCTCCGGCGCTTCGTTATCGCCGAACAGACTTGACCACGCACGGAGAGCATCTCTTGATTCCTGCTCCCGGACCTCATTGGCAGCGATCTGTTCCAGACAGAGGCGCATTTCCAGCTGCAGCTGTTGTTTTTTCAGCTGGAGCGTGGGCAGGAACCGCTCGTATTGCTTGAGAGCGTCCCGTTCCTGCTTGAGCGCAGTTTTTGTCAGTTTCACTTTTGCCATAAAGTTTCAGCTTTCTTATTTGTTGCCGGGCCAGAATTTTTCGATCAGTTCGGTCTTGATACCGGTTTCAGTGCTGTCGAAGCAGTCGGCGAGGATCTTCCAGCCGAGGTCCAACGCTTCTTCCAGCTGGATGTTTACGGAAAGGTCCATCATTTCCTTTTCAAAGCGGGAACCGAACTTGAGCAGTTTGCTGTCCCAGGAACTCATCTGGAAGCCCATGGACTGCTTTTCCAGCGTTTCTTTGTAGTCCGCATAGAAGCGGATCATGGTGTCCATGATCGTGCGGTGGTCGGCGCGGGTTTTGCCGTTGACCTGCTGTTTCAGACGGCTCAGGGAGCCGAAGGGTTCGATTCTGCCCTTGCTCAGGTAGAACTGACCTTCCGTGATGTACCCGGTGTTGTCCGGGATCGGATGGGTCACATCATCGCCGGGCATGGTGGTGACCGCAAGGACGGTAATGGAGCCAGCGCCGTCGAAGTCCACCGCTTTTTCGTAGCGGCTTGCCAACTGGCTGTAAAGGTCGCCGGGATAACCGCGGTTGGAAGGGATCTGTTCCATGGTAATGGCGATTTCTTTCATGGCATCGGCGAAGTTGGTCATATCGGTCAGCAGCACGAGGACCCGCTTGTTTTCAAGAGCGTATGCTTCTGCAACAGCAAGGCACATATCCGGCACCAGCAGACATTCCACAATGGGATCGGATGCGGTATGGATGAACATGACCGAGCGGGAGAGGGCGCCGTGTTCGTCCAGCGTATTGCGGAAGAACAGGTAGTCGTCATACTTCATGCCCATACCGCCGAGGATGATCACATCCACTTCCGCCTGCATGGCGATCCGTGCCAGCAGTTCGTTGTAGGGTTCACCGGCGGAGGAGAAAATGGGTAACTTCTGGGACTCGACCAGCGTGTTGAACAGGTCGATCATGGGGATCCCGGTACGGAG
>JAGAPM010000112.1 GCA_017623265.1 Lentisphaeria bacterium
ACGCCCATTGTACTGCAATGATCCGCGACCGGATGTTTTTCCTGATTCCGGCACAAACTCTGCTTCAAAACCGGGTGCGCTATACCGTCCGTTCCGGAACGGTTGGCGAGCCGGGAGCGGATGTGCTGGACATTACAGTACAAAAAGAGGAAGACGGCATCTGGCGTTGTGAACAGGTTGTCAAGCTCCCCTGAACTCCGTAACAACAGGATTTTCTTATGCACTGCGTTACTCTTGCATCGGCAAAATGGATCCGTTTTCCCGGTGATCCCGGCACCGATAATACCTATACCCTTTTCCATACAACATTTCAGGCTGACACCACAAAAAAAATCGTGTTGCGGCTTTCCGTTGCGGGCAACTACGCCTGCCACATCAACGGCAGACTGGCGGCGTTCGGACAGTACACGGACTTTCCCGCAAACAAGACTTATTCCGAAACGGATGTGACCGGATGCTGTCAGGACGGCTGCAACACGGTGGAGATCACCACCTATTTCGGCGGCAACCGTTTTTCTTCCCATCTGGATGGCGAACCGGGGCTGATCGCTGCCTTTTTCAACGGCGAAAATGTTGTGGCAGAAAGCTCCGCAAACTGGCTCTGCACCCGGGATGAACGTTATCTTGCCGGTCCGGATGTGACGATCCTTTCCGGCTCGTTGAACTACTGCTGGCTCTTTGACGCGAACCGTGATCCGGGAACAGACCGCTGGACCCGCGCGGAAGAAATCGCATACCGTCCGGTACGGCCGCGCCCCACGCCGCCGGTCGTAATGAAAGAGTTCATCCCGGGTAAAATCATCCGTCAGGGAAAACTGCTGCGGAACAGTCCGGAAGAACTGCATGGAAAGCTGTACGAAAGCGACATCCGGGACCCGGAAACAGGGGGCAACGGGACCTATTTTCTCTACGATCTGGGCAAAGAATATGCGGGTCTTTTCGCCATGGAACTGACCGCATCCGCCGGGACCGTGCTGGACATCGCCCACGGGGAATATCTGACCGACGGTGACCATGTGCGGGGGATCATTTTTGCCCGCACATTTGTGGACCGGTACACTGCAAAAGAGGGCACACAGACTTTCACACATGTGGTACGCCGTGCCGCCTGCCGCTATATCGAAGTCCACGTTACCGGCGGCGATGCTGATATCCGTAAGATCGGGCTGATCTCCACCGAACTGCCCGGGGATTTCATGACAACCCCTCCTTATATCACTTCCGACCCGTTTTTCATGAAAGCCCATGAGATCTCTGCGGAGACCCTGCGGCTCTGTCTGCACGAAAAGTACGAAAACTGCCCCTGGCGGGAGCAATCCATCTGTACCTACGACGCCCGGAACCAGATGCTGTTCGGGTACGGGTTCTGGGGCAATTACCGGTACGCAGACGCCATGATCCGCCTCTTCGGGGAAAGTCTGCGTCCGGATGGCTTCATTGCCGTGGCGGCACCCGGCGGACTGAAGATCAGTATTCCCTCCTACACCTTCCAATGGATGGCGGCGGTGTACGAATACACCCTTTATTCCGGCGATGAACAACTTTTTGCCGACCTTGCACCGCAGATCCGCAGGATGTTTGAAACGATCCTTTCTCTGAAAGCGGCGAACGGGCTGCATGTTCCGCCGGAAGAATATCTCTGGAACTATTGCGAAGCCCCGGCATTGGAAAACATGCCGTACCCGCCCAACGCGTTTTACAATCTCTATCTGGCGGAAGCACTGGAGGATATGGGGCAGCTCTTCGGCGGAGAATATGGAGAAAGTCTCACGCAGCATGCGGCAGAGCTGCGAAAAATCTGCGTGGAACAGTTCTATGATCCGGCAACCGGCTTGTACGCAGACCACATCACACCGGAGGGCGTCCGGGAGCAGTTCCACGGTCACATTCAGATGCTATTCCTCGCCTGTGACGGGGTGGACAAATCCCGGCTCATGAACGCGATCCTGGATGGCGAAGTGCCCTTCCCCGCGCTGGGGGCAGTGCCCTATCTCATCAAGTACATTTTCCAGTACGGTTCGGCGGCAGAACGGCAAAAGCTGCACGAAAAGCTCAAAAGTCATTACGCCATCATGCTGGATTCCCAGACCTGGTGGGAAGTCATCGACGGCATCCGGTACGGCGCGGGCAGTGGCTCGCTCTGTCACGGCTGGAGCGCGGCGCCCGCGTTTTACGATTCTTCATACATCCTCGGGATCACGCCCCTCACGCCGGGTTACCGCATGTTCCGGTTCAGCCCCTATTCCGGCGGCATGGATCACGCTTCCGGCACAGTGCAAACGCCCTATGGAACGATCACGGTCTCCTGGCGGAAAACGGCAGAAGGTTTGAAAGCGGAGCTGACTCTCCCCGCCGGTTGCGAAGCAGTTGTCATACCCTATCCGGAGGAACCGGTTGCGGACCTGATCCTGCATCGGATCGGGTGATTTTCTTCATATCCGGACCGCAATCTTTCATAAAAATATCTCTTGATTTTCTGCTGATTGGTGCATATAGTATTCCATCAACCGGAAAGGAAAGAAAATCATGGATATTATGAAAGAGTTTCAGGCACGGAAGTTCGGCATGTTCATTCATTGGGGAGCTTATGCCGTTCTGGGCGGGCGTTACAAAGGGGAAGTGATGACGGAGATCGGAGAATGGGCGCAGTCCTACTTCCGGATCCCCAATGAAGAATACGCACAGATCGCCGCCACCTTCAACCCGGAAAAGTTTGATGCAGATGAATGGATGCGCAAGGCTGCCGCCGCCGGGATCAAGTATATCGTGTTCACATCCAAGCACCACGACGGCTTC
>JAGAPM010000113.1 GCA_017623265.1 Lentisphaeria bacterium
GCGAGTCGGTGCTGTTTTGTGGTGGTTGGAGAAAAAATCAGAAGATGCTGGACTTATCGATTCCGGCAAGGAAGGCTCTGGTGCGCTCGTTTTGGGGATTGGCGACCAGTTCTTTTGCCGGACCTTCTTCCACGATATAGCCATCTGCCATAAAGATGATCCGGTCTGCCACGGCGGCGGCGAAATCGATCTCATGAGTCACGATGACCATGGTCATTTTTTCATCGGCGAGACTGCGTATGACTTTCAGAATTTCGTTGGTCAGTTCCGGGTCGAGGGCGGATGTAGGTTCATCGAAGAACAGGATCTCCGGGTTCATTGCCAAAGCCCGTGCAATGGAGACACGCTGCTGCTGACCGCCGGAGAGTTCGCAGGGGTAGGCATCTGCCCGGTCTTCCAGCCCCATTTTTTTCAGCAGTTTCATTGCGGTTTCCCGGACTTCATTTTTGTCCCGTTTCTGTACATGGACCGGCGCATCTGTGATGTTCTGCAGCACGGAGAAATGGGGGAAGAGATTGAAGTTCTGGAACACGAGACCGCACTTGATCCGTGCCTGTGCTTTTGTCTTGTTATCTACTACGCACAAATCGCCGAAACACAGCTGACCTTCATTCATATCTTCCAGCATGGTTGCGCACCGGAGGACTGTGGTTTTGCCGGATCCGGAGGGACCGATCACGGCAACGACTTCCCCTTCACTGACGGTGAGGGAAATATCTTTCAGGACGGTTTTATCGCCGAAAGATTTCTGCAGATTTCTTACTTGAAAAACGTTTGCCATGAGATCACCTGTAATAGTTCAGTTTCTTTTCGACCCAGCCCATGAAAGCGGCAACGATAAAGTTGAAGATGTAGTAGAACAGACCGGCGATAACAAAAGGCATCATGGTCGTCTGAGCGCTGGCGATCTCTTTTGCAATGGTGAACATTTCCAGCACTGCCAAAGAAAAAGCAAGGGAGGTATCCTTGACCAGAGTGATCGTTTCGTTGGTGATCGGGGGCAGGATCCGTTTGACCA
Organism: Lentisphaeria bacterium; assembly: GCA_017623265.1. GTDB lineage: Bacteria > Verrucomicrobiota > Lentisphaeria > Victivallales > UBA1829 > SIG77. The sequence goes on from JAGAPM010000113.1 coordinate 1,019, forward strand.
CCTGGGGCATGATGATCCGGAAAAAAGTCTGTGTTTTTGTATAACCGAGAACCGTTGCGGCTTCATACTGACCTTTTGGCATGGATTCAATGCCGGACCGGTAGATCTCGGCAAAATATGCCGCATAGTTCAATGCGAAGCCGATGATCACAGCGGTGAACCGGTAGTCGATATCTCCGATGGCAAGGCTGCTGAGCTTGATCCCGAAGAGATAAAAAGGAGCAAAATACCACACCAGCAGCTGAAGCATCAGCGGCGTTCCGCGCAGGACGGAGATGTAAAAAATGCAGAGCCAGCGCAGGGGTGTAAACTTTGACATTCTTCCGAATGCGATCAGCAGCCCCAGGGGCAGGGCAAAGATCAGGGTCAGGAAGAAGATCTCCGTGGAGACCAGAAGTCCTTCGGAGAGCTGTTTGACGATCTGAAAGAGTGTGATATCTGCCAGTAACATTTTACTTCCCGATGATCAGGACATCTTCGCCCTTGAAATATTTCGCGGAGATCTTGGCTGCGGTGCCGTCTTTGACCATTTCGATCAACGTCTTTTCCACCAGATCACGCAGTTCGGTATTCCCTTTCAGGAAGCCGATCCCGTACTGTTCTTTCATCAGGGGGTCTTCCAGCATCCGGAATTTGCCGCTGTTCATCTTGGAGTTTGCCACACCGATGTCGATTGCGACCGCATCGCAACTGCCGGCTTCCAGTTCCATGACCGCCTGATTGTAGTTGGCAACCGTGCGCAGTTCCTTGAATGTGCCGCCGATCGTTTTCAGATCGCCATCGGGCTTCAGGGCTTTCTGAATGGGGGTGTCGGTCTGAACCGTGACCACTTTTCCGGCAAGATCGCTGTGCTTGTTGATGGAAGAATCTTTCAGTACGACCACTACCTGCGAGTTGTCCACGTAGGGCTTGGTCCATTCATACTTGCCTTCTCTGCCGTTGATGGTGAAACCGTTCCAGATGCAGTCGATATTCCCGGAGGAGAGTTCCATATCCTTTGCATCCCAGTTGATGGGCTTTTTGACCAGTTTCCAGCCGTTGCGGCGGGCGACTTCTTCTGCCAGTTCCAAGTCGAAACCGGTGTATTCGCCATTGGTATCTTTGAACCCGTAGGGCGGGAAGTTTGCATCGAACCCGACGGTGAAGGTCTTTTCTTTTTCACCTCCGCATGCGGTGAGGAGGCAGAGCGCAGCAGCGAACAGAGGCAACAGTTTTTTCAGCATGATCTTGTTTTCCTTATCTTATGTGACGTTTGATTTTTCTGTTTATTTTAATATAGTGCGGGATCGTGTTTTTGCAAGCGTTTTACCGGATAATTGTTATGGCAAGCCCGGAAAGAATGAGGATGATCCCCACGATCTTCGTGATCGTACACTTTTCTTTCAGGAAGATGAAACCGCCCGCCATGCCGAGAACCAGACCGATCTGACGGAATGCCTGAACAAAGGAGACATTTGTCACATAGTTCATGGCGATCAGTACCAGAACATAGCACAAACTGGCGGCGAGCCCGGCAATTACAGGTGTTATACTCCGTTTCTTCCAGAACTCAGCAACCGCAGCACGGTCTCCGGAGCGGAACAGGATCAGCAGCCAGAGTGTGGAGGAAAGAGCAATGCCGCGGGTGGAATAGTAGGTCAGCGAAACGATGGGCTTGGAAATGTCCGGGAATACCGACCGGATGACAGCCTGCGACTGACTGTCAAAGATCGTGTATCCGGTCGTTCCGAGTGCCACGATCATGGTGAAAAGGAAGTTCCAGTTCAGATAGTTTTTCAGCGAGAAATCACTGAATTTTTTCAGAGGCATGACCATGCACCCGCAGAAGACTATACCCATGCCCGCCAGCGCAACAGGAGTAAGGGGCGCTCCCCAGCCGAGAACGGCAGTCAGAAGCGCTGTCATCAGCAGGGGCAGAGAGCGCATGACGGGGTAAACGGTTGACATTTCCATGGCCCGGTATGCCAGGATCAGACCGCAGCAGTAGGTTACGTCGCTGATAATGGAACCTGCCAGATACATCCAGAATTTTGCTGGTAGAGCCGGTACCGGAATGGGTGTCCAGAACTGAACATGGAGCCAGAGCAGGGCGGAGGTGGTGCAGATGACCGCATAAAAAGGCACGATCATGGTCGATTTTTTCGCCATCAGATTCCACGATGCATGAAGCACCGCAGAAACAACGATCAGGACAAACGCGATAATGCTCATGACGGCTTGCCGTTATTTACTCAATCAGTCAAAAACACCCACAGCTACCATCAGGATCAGGATCAGAGCGGGGATCACGATGAAACGCATGCAGAAACGGTATACGATCTCCCGGGGCCATTTCCGGTCGTCGCCCTTGAGTTCTTTCACAATGGTATTGATCCCGATCACCGCCACCGCCAGCAGCGTGGTGAAGATCGCCGCAATGGGCAGGAGAATGCTGTTGCTGACATAGTCCAGAGAGTCCAGGATATCCATGCCTGCCGGTTTGCCGGGCAGGAAGAAGAGCAGCCGGACCTTGGAAAGGACGCTGTACCCGAGAACCGTGACCGCTCCGATCCCGACGATTTCCACTGCATTCCAGATCACCGCCATTTTCCGGCTGAGTTTCAGCTCCTGACACATGGTGCTGACATTGGTTTCTGCCAGAGAAATGGCGGAGGTCAGAGCCGCAAAGAACACCAGCACAAAGAATGCGATTCCCACAAACTGTCCGCCGGGGAAAGACGCAAAAACTTGAGGCATGGTTACAAAGACCAGACCCGGACCGGCGGCTTCTGCTGCTTCCGGACCGCCGAATGCCACCACGGCAGGGATGATCATGAGGCCGGCAAGGAATGCCACGCAGGTATCGAAAAGTTCCACATGGGTCACGCTGGAGAGCAGATCATCCTGCTTACGCATGTAGGATCCGAAGGTGATCATGATTCCCATGGCGAGGGAGAGGGAGTAGAAAAGCTGTCCCATGGCGGCGACTACCGTCATGAAGCTGAATTTGCTGAAATCTGGTTTCAGGTAGTAGACGAAACCTTCTTTTGCGTTGGGCAGGAATGCGCAGTAAATACAGATCCCGATGATCAGCATGATCAGCACCGGCATCAGCAGTTTGCTGGAGCGTTCCACGCCTTTTTCCACTCCGAATGCCACTACGATCAGTGTGATTGCGGCAAAGACAAAGAAGTAGATCAGAGGTTCCCACGAGGACGTGATGAACCCGATGAAGTAGTCCGTGGCAAAAGTTGATTCTTTACTGAACTTGGAGACCGGCGTAGTGAAAAATGCGGTGGCATATTTCACGACCCAGCCGCCGATGACGCAGTAATAGGGAACAATGATCAGAGGCGCCAGTGCATTCAGATAGCCGCCGATCCCGATCCAGCGCAGTCCTCTGCTCTTTCCGGCAGTCAGTTCGCGGAAGGAGCCGATGGGACCTTTCCCGGTCATTCTGCCGATGGCATTTTCGGAAAGCAGCAGGGCATAACCGAATGTAAGCATGAGGATGAGATAGGTCAGGAGGAAGATCCCGCCGCCGTGCTGGGCGGCAAGATAGGGGAAACGCCAGATGTTGCCCAGCCCCACTGCCGAGCCGGCAGCAGCCAGAACAAAACCGATTCTGCTGGAAAAGCCTTCAGATTTTTGCATGATAATATGTCTTTCCGTTAAGGGTTGTTATGCTGAAAATACAATGGTGCGGCGTCCGCTGGTGATGATCCGGAAATCCATCCATGCCCGGACCGCTCTGGTGAGAACGCGGCGTTCAATATCTTTTCCGATCCGCTTGAGATCGTCCGGATCCGCTTCGTGGGTGATCCGTTCCACATCCTGTTCAATGATGGGACCTTCGTCCAGATCCGCCGTGGCATAGTGGGCGGTGGCACCGATCATTTTTACACCCCGTTCCCAAGCCCGGACGTAGGGATTTCCGCCCTGAAATGCCGGCAGGAACGCATGGTGGATATTGATGATCTTTTCCGGGAACTGCTGAATGAAGTTATCCGAAAGGACCTGCATGTAACGGGCAAGGACCACCAAATCAATATCGTGTTTTTTGAGCAGGGCGAGGATCTCTTTTTCCTGCGCCTTTTTGTCCCCGTTCAGAATGGGGCAACAGAAGAACGGAACGCGGAACTTGGCAGCGACTTCCTCCAGATCCGGATGGTTGCTGATAATCAGCGGCACTTCGCAGTTGATGTCGCCATCCTGCAGATGCACCAGCAGATCGTACAGACAGTGGGATGTCTTGGAGACAAGGATCGCCATGCGCTGTTTTGTGTCGCTGTACCGGACGCTCCAACGGGCATCCAGCGTGTCGGCGAAGGATTTGAATTCCTCTTCCAACTGCTGTTTAGTGAAAGACATGTTTGTAATGTCAAGAACAATGCGTGTAAAATACTGATTTTCCCGGACATCAGTATACTGTTGACAATGCAGGATGTTGAACTTCCGGGAAGCAAAGAATGAGGTGATCGCGGCGAGGATCCCCTTTTGGTCGGGACACTGCACCAGAAAGATCGCTTTTTTCATATTGCCGGACTCCAGATCGTTGACGTTAAAATGACATGGCTCATAATATAGCATGTGATCCCTGTTTTTCAACAGCGAATGTGCACTTTCTGCATTTTTCATCTTTTTTCAGAGCGGAGCTTGACTTTCTTTCTTATTGTTGTATATTAAAGGTTCGGCACAAACAACCCCTGAAACGGAGCTGATCAGATGAAAGACATGAATGAATTTGCAACGCTGAGTTATAACGGCAAAGAGATCCAACTGCCGGTGGTGACCGGTTCGGAAGGAGAAACCGCTTTTGATGCTTCCGATCTGCGGAAGACCACTGGTTGCGTTATGCTGGATAAAAGCCTGATGAATACGGCAGTCTGCCTCAGCAGTATTACTTATGTGAACGGCGAAAAAGGAATTCTTCACTA
>JAGAPM010000015.1 GCA_017623265.1 Lentisphaeria bacterium
CATCAGCACTATTATGACAATATTCCGCCTCACATCCTCAAACATCTCCGTGGAATTTTTACCGATGAACCGCAGCTTTCCCGTGACGGGGTGGTCTGGTCGCTGATAATTGAAGAGGCTTACCGCAAAGCCTACAACAGCGAACTCATTCCCCTGCTCCCGGCTCTTTTCATCGATCTGCCTTACAGCAGTCAGACCAGAATACGCTTCTGGAAGCTCTGTTCGGAAATTTTTTCCAAAGCCTTTATGAAACAGATCCGGGATTGGTGCATCGCACACAACTGGGAACTGACCGGGCATCATGTGCTGGAAGAGTGGCTCTGTTATCAGGCAAGTTCCAATGGTTCGATCATGCCCCAGTACCGTTATTACACGCTGCCGGGTGTCGATCATCTGGGCAGATCCACCCCCTCAAGCGTAGCGGCAGTACAGCTCTTTTCGGTAGGACAGCAGTACGGTTTGAAACAACTGCTCACGGAAAGTTTCGCCTGCACAGGCTGGGCATGCAACTTCACCGGTATGCGCTGGATATATCAGCAGCAAATGGCACACGGCATCAACTATCTGTGTCAGCATTTGCAAAGTTACTCCCTGCGCGGCAGACGCAAACGGGATTATCCGCAGAGCGGATTTTATCACCAGCCGTGGTGGGAAGATTACAAGATACTCAACGATTACTTCACCAAAGTCGGTATGCTCCTTGCCGAAGGTGAGATCAAGGTGGAAACCCTGGTTCTCCACCCCATGAGTTCCATGTGGAAAATTTTTGTCGGCAAATATGATCTGCGGGATGCCGTCGCTCAGAAAAGTATGGATACTCTCACCGATGAACTTGACCGCAGAACGATCCAGCACCACTTTGCCGATGAGATCATCGTCGATGAGTGCGGTTCGGTCGATGGCGCAAACTTCGTCATCGGCAACTGCTCATACCGTCTGGTTATCATCCCCAAACTGGATAATATTTCCCGCAAAATCTTTGAACTGCTGAAAAAATTCCACCGCAACGGCGGCACGATCCTGCGGGTCAAAGAGGATGTGCATACCGGAGTTTTCACCATTGACGGCGTTCCGGCGCAAGCTGGTGAAATGGAATTTCTCGATTCGCTGAAAAGTATCGCCACTGAAGCCGCCGCCGCTGAATATGCCGCCGGATCTGTCACCGACCGGCTAATCATCACGGAAAATGATGTCCCTGCCACCAGTATCATCGCCACCTGGCGCGATGTGGAAATCGCCGGTCACGCCGGACGCTTCTACTATCTGGTCAACACCAATTACCGTGCCGGTGCCAATGTCTGGATCAATCTGCCGTTCACCGGCAAACAGGTGGCTGTCATCAGCCAGACCGATGGCAGATTCTACCGTGTCCCGCAGGTGATCGCCAACGAAGACAGCACCTTCCTGCCCCACAGTTTCGGTGCGGCAGATGCCCTGATGCTCTTCGTTTCCGACACGCTGGCAGCAGATGAACTGCCGGAAGAAGAACGCATCGCCCCCGACGCCGCCGCTATCCGGCTGCTCCCGGAAAAAAATTGGCAGGTGGCAAAAACCAGCGAAAATATCCTCACTCTGGAACATTGCCGCTTCCGTATCGACGGCGGCGAATGGCAGTATGCCGATGCCATCGACGCCCAGAACAAACTGCTGGATCTGGAACGCTGCTGTGATCTGGAACTGGAATATGATTTCAATGCGGATGATGATTTCGACCTTGACACCCCCGTGGATCTGGCGGTGGAAGTGCCGGAAAACTTCACCTTTGCCCTCAATGGTCAGAGCTTTGAGATCGAACACAACGGCTATCTTTTTGACAAGGCATTTGAAAGAATCAAACTGCCTGCCAACTTCCGCAAAGGGGTGAATACCATCAGCATGAAAACCCGCTTTGAACAGGATGAAGAGACCTACGAAACGATCCGTAAAGCCCGGATATTTGAAAGCGAATACAACAAACTTACTTTCAAAACCGAGATCGAAAGTGTCTATCTGTGCGGCAATTTCGCCGTCCGTCACCACGGTGCGACCACGCCGCTTGCCAACTACGCTTCCCGCTTGAGCGGGGATTTTGCACTGGCTGGCAAACTTTCCGGTGA
>JAGAPM010000114.1 GCA_017623265.1 Lentisphaeria bacterium
ACTTCCAGCACTGGCTGAACATCGGCAAGAAGGAAGGTGCCAACCTGCCCAAGATCTTCTGCGTGAACTGGTTCCGCAAGACTCCGGAAGGCAAGTGGCTGTGGTCGGGCTACGGCGATAACAGCCGTATCCTCAAGTGGGTGTTCGAACGCTGCGACGGCGAAGGCGCTGCCCAGGAAACTGCAATCGGTTACCTCCCGACGCTCGATGCCATCGACCGCACCGGCACCGATGTGACCGAAGAAGATATGCAGATGCTCCTGACGGTTGACAAGGCCGGTTGGATGACCGAACTGGAAACCATCAGCGAACACTTCAAGAAGTTTGACCGTCTCCCGGCTGAACTGGAAGCCCAGCGTCAGGCTCTTGCAGAAAGACTTGCGAAGTAAGTCGTTCTGAACAAAGTTCTCTGACCTTCAAGGCGGAACATCTCTGCGGTGTTCCGCCTTTTTCTTTCTCTCTATGACAGACTTCGGCAAACCTCTGAAAATTGATCCGCACCTGACCCTTTCCACCCGTGCGCTTGCATCGCCCATGGCAGGGATCATGAATCCTGTTTTCTGCCATACGGCTGCGGCACTCGGTCTGGTTCGGAACTGGATCACCCCCTTCATCAGCATCAGCCCCGGCTCCGTGCCATCTGTCAAGGCGCTGACGGGAAAACTTGCTCCGTTCCGCAATCAGGATGCGCTGATCGTGCAGCTGCTCGGTCATGATCCCGTCACCATGGCAGCGACCGCAAAACGCCTGTCGGAAATGGGAATACCGGGTATCAACCTGAACTTTGCCTGCCCTTCCCCGCTTGTCATGAAGAACGGGAACGGCGGAGCAGTTCTGGCGAACAGAAAATTGATGAGAGAGATCACGGCTTGCGTTGCAGAGGCGGTGAGCGGGAAAGCAAATTTATCGCTCAAGATCCGTTGCGGTGCGGAATCACCGGATGAACTGCCGGAAATCGCCGGGATCGTGAGGGATACGGGGATCAATTTTGTGATCGCCCATTTCCGGAGCGTCAAAGAGATGTACGGTCCTGTCGAAAATCCGCTGGACCGGTTGAAAAAACTGCGGGATCTTCTTCCCGATCCGGTTCTGATCGGAAACGGTGATATCCAAAGCCGGCAAACTGCGGAACAGATGGTGGAACAGACCGGCTGCGACGGGATCGCTGTTGGCAGAGCGATGCTCTCCAATCCGTTTCTTTTGAAGATGATATGCGAAGGAAACGATGCTGCAGCAACCGAAGAAGACCGGATGATCTTTCTGCGTTCCGCCCTGCAGTCTGCCCGGGACTTGAACTGTGATTCCAAACGGTGGCTGCAGCACTCCTTCATTGAATTTGCCCGGATGGGATTCGGTGTCAATTCTCCGGTCTTCCGGAAAATTACCGCCGATCCGGCAGCGTTTGCTCAAAAACTTGCTCCAATAACAGAAAAATAATTAAAAAAATCCGCTTTCAATTTGCAGAATTGCCATTGCGCGTGTATAATATATATACGAGCATATTTAAATACCGAAAATCAAGGAGCAAAATCATGGCAATTTTCAAGCCCTTTCACGCATTGATGCCCAGCCGCGAGGATGTGGCAAAAGTCGCAGCCGTTCCCTATGACGTTGTGAATACCGAAGAAGCCGCCGCGCTGGCAGAAGGCAACGCCCTTTCTTTCCTGCGCGTCTCCCGTCCGGAAATCGAACTGGAAGCGGGTATTGACCTTCACGATGACAAAGTCTATGCAAAAGCAGCAAGCAATTTCAAGCGTTTGATTGAGACTGCTCCGCTGACTCTGGACGAAGAAGCGAACCTCTATGTTTACTCTCTCAAGATGAACGGCAGAACTCAGATCGGGATCGCCGGTGCAGCATCCGCCGCAGAATACGATGCAGACATCATCAAGAAACACGAAAAAACCCGCCGCGACAAGGAAGATGACCGTGCCCGGCACGTAATGGAACTGCGTTCCCAGACGGGACCGGTGTTTCTGACCTATCGTGATAATGCAAAAATCAATGCGGTCGTAGCGGAGATCATCCAGTCCGAACCGTATTACTCCTTCGTTGCAGTGGATGGGATCGAACACAAGATGTGGAAAGCCGGTTCCCGCAGTGCCGAACTTGCAGCACTGTTCTCTGCAGAAGTTCCCTGCTTCTACATTGCCGATGGTCACCACAGAGCCGCATCCGCCAGCCGTGCCGCGGCGACCTGCAAAGCCGCCAATCCGGCACATACAGGCGATGAAGAATACAACTTCTTCCTTGCGGTGGCATTTCCCCAGTCCGAACTGGCGATCCTCGCTTACAACCGGGCAGTGCAGGATCTGAACGGCATGACCGCTGACGAACTGACCGCAAAGATCGGTGAAAAATTCACTATTGAAAAGACAGATGATCCCGTTCCCCCGAAGAGCGGAACCTTCTGCATGTATCTGGAAAAAGTCTGGTATCTGCTGACACCGAAATTTGACATCACCAAGCTGGGCGTGATCGAAAGTCTGGATGTGAGCGTGCTTCAGGATAACATTCTTGCACCGCTGCTCGGGATCGATGATCCCCGCACGAGCAAACGGATCGACTTTATCGGCGGCATCCGCGGAACCGGTGAGCTGGTACGGCTTGCTGCAGAAGGGAAAGCAGCGGTTTGCTTCTCCATGTATCCGACCACATTGGATCAGCTGATGAACATTGCGGATGCCGGAGCGATCATGCCTCCGAAATCCACCTGGTTTGAACCGAAACTGCGCGATGGCCTTGTGTGCCACAACTTCTGAACTGGAGGCGAACTCATGAAAACAGCAGTAGTGATCCCCGCCCGTTACGGCAGCATGCGTTTTCCCGGAAAAGTTCTTGCCATGCTGCGTGGCAAACCCATTGTTCAGTGGGTCTGGGAATGTGCCATGAAATCGAAAGCGGACCTGGTGCTTGTGGCAACGGATGATGACCGGGTTTACAATGTGGTGGAATCTTTCGGCGGGAAAGCAGTCATGACCTCCCCGAACCATCCCAGCGGATCGGACCGGATCATGGAAGCGGTGAAGGACATTGATGCCGATATCATCATCAACGTTCAGGGGGATGAACCCTCCATGCCGCCGGAACTGATCGACCGCCTGATCGACCTGATGAGCGGAGCGGATGCGCCGGACATGGGTACGGTCATCGTTCCCTGCAACCGGGAAGATGTGGCGGACAATCCGAACAAGCCGAAAGTGGTGATCTCCGCCGATGGTTATGCGCTTTATTTCAGCCGTGCGATGATCCCGTTTCTGCGGGAAGGCGGTACGGAAATGAAAGTGTACCGCCATTGGGGGATCTACGCTTATCAGCGTGCGGCTCTGGAACGGTTTGTGTCGCTGCCGGAAGGGAATCTGGAAAAGTGCGAAAAGCTGGAACAGCTCCGGGCACTGGAAAACGGCATGCGGATCAAAACGATCGAAACGACTTACGACGGTGTGGATGTGAATACACCGGAAGATCTGGAAGAAGCGGAAAAACTTTTTGCAGGAAAGGGACTTTAAGATGAAAACATTTCAAGTCGGCAACTATGAAATCGGAGCAGGTAAACTGACACTCCTCTCCGGTCCGTGCGTGATCGAAAGCAAAGAACTCTGCCTTGAGATCGCAGGCGTCCTGAAAGAGATCTGCGCAAAACGCGGGATCAATTACATTTTCAAGTCGTCCTTTGACAAAGCCAACCGTTCTTCCGCAGACTCTTTCCGGGGGATGGGAATGGATGCCGGTCTTGAAGTGCTGAAATGCGTTAAAGAAACATACGGACTGCCCGTGGTGACAGACGTGCATGAAAGCTGTCAGGTTGCCAAAGTTGCGAAAGTGGTGGATCTTCTTCAGATCCCTGCGTTTCTGTGCCGTCAGACCGACCTGCTTCAGGCTTGCGCGGCATCCGGCAGACCGGTCAACATCAAAAAAGGTCAGTTCATGGCGCCGGAAGACATGGCAGGAGTTCTGGGCAAAATGCGCGGTGCTGCCGGTGTCATGCTGACGGATCGCGGAACCAGTTTCGGCTATCACAATCTGGTTGTCGATATGCGCGGCATTGCCACCATGCGTGCGTTCTGCGTGCCGGTCTGCTTTGATGCGACCCACTCGGTCCAGCTGCCGGGCGGTCTCGGGAAATGTTCCGGCGGACAGCGTCAGTTTGTATCCCCCCTCGCCCGTGCGGCGGCGGCAGTCGGGATCGATGCGCTGTTTATGGAAGTGCATCCGGATCCGGAAAAAGCGCTTTCCGATGGAGCGAACTCTTTGAATTACAAGGACGCAGAACGCGTTCTGGATGAGGTTTTGGCGATTCATGAAACAGTCAGCAGATTTCAATAAGATCAAAGCGATCGTTCTGGACATCGATGGTGTTCTGACGGATGGCAGGATCGGCTACCGGAACGACCACAACGAGATCAAATTTTTTCATGTGCGTGACGGTCACGGGATCGTACTTGCCCGGCGTGCCGGGCTGAAAGTGGGGATCCTCTCCGGCAGACGGTCACTTGCGAATGAAGTCCGGGCGCAGGAACTGAAACTGGATTTCCTCTATCAGGGGTCACTGAACAAGGCAGACGGTTTCCAGCTGCTGCTGGAAGAACAGGGGCTTTCCGGGGAAGAAGTGATGTATATCGGAGATGACCTTGTAGATATTCCGCCGATGCGTCAGGCCGGGATCGCCGTTGCCGTGGGAGACGGAGTGGCGGAATTGGATCAGGTGTGCCACTACCGGACAAAATGTAACGGTGGCTGCGGTGCAGTCCGCGAAGCGATCGAATATTTGTTGAAAGGACAAGGGAAATGGGAAGACTTACTGGTGCGTTATCTGGGTTGATCCTGGTGCTTTTTCTGTCAGTATCCTTTCCCTGTCTGGGAGAAGATGCCGGCATGCACGCCAAGATCCGGACCTTCATGATGCCGCAATACCGTGAAAAAGATGAAAGGCTTCAATTTATTGTCTACGGATCGGGCGCCGATAATAAAGGAGCGCTTCTATTTCTGACGGATATGGTTGTTGACTTTATCAGCAACGAGGTACATGATGCGAAGCAGGTGACTCTGATTCCGGGAGCCACGCCGTATCCGCTTACGAATGCGCCTACCGACACGCGCAAATTCTGGTCGAAACTGCCTCATTCACAGGGATTGATCTTCAGTGAATCGGCTACGCTTGACAAAACGACCAAGATCCTGCGCAGTGACCGCCCGGTTCAGTTCCGGTCGGAATTTCTGGATGTAAACGGGGTTGGTTTTGATGCCTATCAGGAGCAACGTCTTCTGCATATCCGATCCAATGTAACGATGAAACTCCGGACTGACCGCAGCTCCGGTAAAGACCGTAAGGCGAAGAAAAGCTCTTCGCCCCGAAAATCCGCTACTGACTATTTGAACGAAAAATAATCATACCACATAGAGAAAGAGTATTGACATGATGAAAATCCAAAAAACCTTTTTCCGGGCAGTCCTGATCACAGCTGCCATTTTCTGTGCGGCAGAACTTTCTGCACAGGGTCTTCCCTCCCTTTTCGGGAAGGAACGCGCCAACAGCCGGGACCGCTCGACCGATATTCCCACAACGATCACCGCCATGTCCATGGATGTGGATATGGGCAGAAATATTGCCACCCTGCTTGGGGATGTGTTTGTGGATGACCAGGAAATGACCATCCGCTGCGAAAAGATGCTGATCTTTTTTGAAGAAAAGAAAAAAGAGGAAAACGCCGGCAACACGGAATCGGCAAAACAGGAAAAGACTTCAGACTCCGGAGATCTTGGCAGTGGTAAAAAACCGATCCGGATCGAATGTTACACCAATGTGGTGATCCAGGCGAAACAGAAAGCATCCGAGGACGGCAAACCGGTCAAGGAACAGAAAGCAACAGCAGAGAAAGCGGTTTATGACCTTGTCAAAGATGAAATCACCCTGACTGGCAGCGCCAAAAATCCGCCGGTCATTTACGATGGAGCGAATAAGGTTTCCGGTACCAAGATCATCATCATCATCAATGAAGAACGGATGATCGTTCTGCGCGGTACCGCATCCACCAAGGAAGCTCTCAACAAGAAATGATCCGGGAGGGTATCAATGAGTGAACAGGAAATCGTCCGTCAGGCAGGCTTGGGAGCAGTCAATCCCGATCATATTCTGATGGAAGCGACAGGGCTGGTAAAGGCTTATCGCGGCCGAACCGTAGTCAACGGTGTTAATATTCATGTAAAACGCGGCGAGATCGTTGGTCTTCTGGGACCGAACGGAGCGGGCAAGACCACCAGTTTTTATATGATCATGGGTCTGATCAAGCCGGACTCCGGAAAAGTGATGTTCAACGGACTGGATATTTCCCAGGAACCGATGTATATCCGCGCCCGGATGGGGATGGGCTATCTTGCGCAGGAACCTTCCATTTTCCGGAAGCTGACCGTGGAAGACAATATCATGGCGATTCTGGAAACGCTGGATATCAGCCGTGCGGAACGGGAACAGCGCCTGAAGGATCTGTTGGAAGAATTGGACCTGACACGCCTCGCAAAGCAGAAAGCCATGACCCTCTCCGGCGGGGAACGCAGACGCCTTGAGATCACCCGTGCGCTGGTTTCCAATCCATCCTTCATTCTTCTGGACGAACCATTCAGCGGCGTGGACCCGCTTGCCGTATATGATGTCCAGCAGATCATTTACAAGCTGCGCGATAAGGGCATGGCGATCCTGATCACGGACCACAACGTGCGTGAAACGCTTGCCTGTGTGGACCGTGCGTATCTGATGGCAATGGGATCCATTCTCTGCGAAGGTGACCGGAACTTCCTGATCAACGATCCGGAGGCGATCAAGGTCTATCTGGGTCCCAATTTTGTATAAGTCTGGAGTTGGCAACATGACACCATTATTCTGCGGGATCATCATCAAAGTCCGGAATCTGGAACGCTGCCGGAATTTTTACCGGGATGTGCTGCGTCTCGGTAATCCGGTTACGGACAGCAATTTCCGTTGTGAATTTTCACTTGGTTCCGGCATGCGTCTTGTTCTCTGTAAAGCACGGGAAGAAGAACAGTTGGCGGAAACCACCCGTTCGGCAGTCTGGCTTGTACCGGAAGATCCGGCATTTCAGCTGGATCTGCTGGCATCTTACGGCTGTCTGCCGGGGGCGGATGAGCTGAATCTGCTTTACCCGAACGTCAAGTGTTATCACGATCCGGAAAACAACCCGGTCTATATCGTGACCGAAAATGCGAAATGAAAATGTTTTTACACCGACTGCTGCTGACGGTTCTTTTTCTGTCGGCGTCGTGTTTCTTGCGGGCGTTTGACGTATGTCTGCATATTGATACCGTTCAGGCAAAAACGCTTCCCGGCTGGAACGCTGTTCAATCCTTTCTTTATCCGGAGCTTGCCTCTGAAACAGAAAGCAAGCTGAAACAGCGTGGGCTTGAACTTTCAATTGACCGTTTTTCCCTGCTTACCGAAGGAGATCTCTTTGATCTGCAGCTTCAGGGAGTCACGGAAACACAGTTGAAGTTTCTGCTCCAGCACAAAATGATCCATCCGGATTGGACTTATCAAAAAGAGAACGGCATCTACCGGATTTCCAATGGCAAGGAAACAGAGTTGACCATTCAGCCCTTGCAGAACGGACTCCGTTTTACCAATGGCACGATCCGTCAGAAAGTTTTTCTGAATTTCAAGCTCCAAAAAGGATCGGTCATTCAGGGGGTTCTGCTCTGTTCCCCGGAAAAAGATCAGCACCCTGCCCTGACCGATGTGCGGATCGTTTACTTTTATTTGAACAAAGTGGACGGTAAAATCGTGCTTGACTTTTTCATCCGCGGAAAAGATCCGGAAGCGGATAAACGGATCGCTGCGGACCTGAATCTATACTTTGCCAAGATCTATGCCAACGCCGCCCGGGAAACGACATTCGATACAAGTCTGTTCAATATCTACCGGGTATCCACCGGTCAGGGCTGGGTAAAACTCCGGATCACCCTGACACCGGAGCAGGCAGAAATATTTTTCACTCAATTCGGTACTGCCCTGAAAGATGCCCTTCCCCGCCGGTAAAATCCGGCAAGGTCTGTAAACGAAGATCCTTCCTTTGCACAATATCCCCCCTGTTTTTGACGACTCCCCCCAACCCCCATACAATATCCGGTCGTCCGTCAAAAACAGCCCCTTTCTGACGCCCGGGGAAAGTTTCCCCGAGCGCATTAAGGAGAAAAGCGTCAAACAAAGGCACAAAAA
>JAGAPM010000115.1 GCA_017623265.1 Lentisphaeria bacterium
ACTTCTCCAAGGAAGGAGAATGCCATCTGTTCGCAGAGATCGTCCGTCATGATATGTTTTCACCTTTCTGCCGGAGTACCGCAGCTGACTCAGTCTTCTTTGAGACCATCGAGAGCGCCGAAGATCTGGCTCATATCGCCCAGGTCTTCGCCGGGACGCAGAGCTGCAGCGACTTCTTCGCCGGCAGCCTTGATGTCGTCTTCGGAGAAGTCTTCATCCAGAGCCTTGATGCTGAGCCCGATGCGACGTTCATCTTTGTCGATCTTGATCACGCGGGCTTCGATTTCATCGTTGAGCTGCAGTTTGTCTTTGACCTTTTCCACGCGGTCCTTGCTGATCTGGGAAATGTGGACCAGACCATCGATCTTGTGAGAAAGTTCGATGAAGGCACCGAAAGCGGTGATCTTGGTGACTTTGCCCTTGACAACTTCGCCGATCTTGTAGAAGGTTTCGATGTCGGACCAGGGGTCAACTTCAGTCTGTTTGAGGCCGAGGCTGATTCTCTGCTGCTGCGGATCGATGTCCAGAATCACTGCATCGACTTCATCACCGACCTTGAGAACTTCGTTCGGATTGTTGATTTTGCGGGTCCAGCTCATGTCGGAGACGTGGATCATACCGTCGATATCGTTTTCGATTTCAACGAATGCACCGTAGCTGGTCATGTTGCGGACTTTGCCGTGGATCTTGCTGCCGACCGGATACTTTTCAGCCAGGACTTCCCACGGATTGCGGGTCTTCTGACGGAGACCGAGGCTGATCTTCTTGCCTTCTTTGTCGATGTCAAGAACAACAGCTTCCACTTCTTCGCCGACGCTGACCACATCGCCAGCCTTGGTGACACGCTTGGTCCAGCTCATTTCGGAGACGTGGATCAGACCTTCGACACCCTGTTCGATTTCCACGAACGCACCGTAAGGCATGATGTTGACCACATGACCCTTGACAACGCTGCCAACTGCGTACTTGGCTTCCACATCGTCCCACGGATTGTGGCTCTTCTGCTTCAGACCGAGGGAGACACGTTCCTTGGCATTGTCGATATCCAGGATCATCACTTCGATTTCCTGACCGACTTCCAGCATTTCGTTCGGGTGGGAGATTCTGCCCCAGCTCATATCCGTGATGTGCAGCAGGCCGTCCACACCGCCGAGATCGATGAATGCACCGAAGTCCGTGATGTTCTTGACGGAACCCTTACGCAGCTGACCGACTTCCATTTCCTTGAGGAGAGAAGCTCTGCGATCTTTGCGGGATTCTTCCAGCAGTTCGCGGCGGGAAACCACGATGTTCCGGCGATCCTGATTGATCTTCAGAATCTTGAAATCGTATTCCTTGCCAATGAAATCGTCCATGTTCTTCACCGGGCCGATATCGATCTGGCTGCCGGGGAGGAATGCTTCGATGCCGCACAGGTCGATGATGATACCGCCTTTGACGCGATGCTTCATGAGACCCTTGATAATGCTGCCTTCGCCATATTCAGATGTAATCTTCTGCCAGGACTTGATGGAGTTTGCCTTGATGAAGCTGATGCCGGGCATGTTACGTTCGTTTTCAATTTCTTCCAGGAACACATCCACTTCGTCGCCGACCTGGATTTCTTCCCAGTTACGGAATTCAGAAGCCGGAACTTCACCTTCCGCTTTGTAACCGATATCGATCAGGACAGAGTCCGGACGCTTTTCAACGATCTTGCCATGCACGATCGTTTCGGTTGCAAATTCACTCTTGGCTTCGTTTTTGCCACTCAGAAGATCTGCCATGGTGCCAGTGAAGCTGTCATCCACGTAGCTCTTCAGTGCCGGTGCTTCCGGCGCGATTTCTTTTTTCGTTGTCATTTTTTTGTTTTCTTTTCGGTTAAGTTTGACTTGTTACGAAAAACCTCCATCTCCAACGCGGAGATGCGAACAGCCTTTAATATACAGCCCTTCGGCAAAATTGCAAACGCTCTTTTATAAATATAAAGATTTTTTACCGGCGGATCAGAATCAGGGAAGTCATCCGCAGGTTTGCCGCAGCGTCATCCCCGATGGAGAGGGTGCGGAGCGTCAAGAGCTTTCTGCCCGGTTCCGTGATATGGAATGTTCCAAGCCTGACGGTCCGGATCGTGCAATACGGGTGGGGTGTATCTTCGCCGTTGTTCAAGTCGGCGGAGACTTCCTGCGTTTCATCCAGAGCCAGAGCCATGATCCGGTCCCCGCTCCACGGTTCAAGATAGCCGGTCTGGACTTTGAGCAGCACGTCAAATTTTCCGGCGGCGGGAAATTCCACTTCCCAGCGGATGGCGCCTTCCGGCTTTTTCCAGTCGCCTGCGGTGCCGTCATGCAGGACCCATGGCGGAGTATCCGGTACATAGATCCCGGAACACATGAAGAGGTGCATGGAGCCATTCTGTACGGTGAGGGTCTGACTGATCTCCGGTTTGCCGTCAAAATCCAGTGTGACCAGCGGCAGGAACCCGGAGACATTTTTCAGATCCAGCGTCACATTGCCGGAATCATCCTGCCGGAACGGCACATTCCCTGCGATGATCTTTGAGTTGATCCCGGCGAGCTGCATGGTATCCATTTTATTGCGGAGAAACAGGTTCAGACGGTTTCCTTTGACGGTCGAGTAAGCATCCGGAAGTATCTGGGGGAAGGGGGATTGTTCCGTGTCGTGAATGGCATCTTTTTTATCGGCGATCCAGTTGGCGATCTGCTGAAGAATGTGATCCGTTTCCGGTGTGAACGTGCCGTCCGGCATCGGTCCCACATTCATCAGGTAATTGGCGTTGTTTTCGGTGAGGGAGACCAGTGTGTTGATGACCTGTTCCGGCTTGAGCCAATCGTGATCATCAAACTTGAATCCCCAGGTACGGTTGAGGGTACCGGCGGCTTCCACCACCAGATCCATTTTCCCGTGCCGCATCCAGTTATCGCCCAGTCCGATAAAGTCCTGACAACCGTGACCGATCCGGCTGTTGATGAGACATTGCGGTTGAAGTTTTTTGACCAGATCCCGCAGTTCCCGGCTGTATTTTGCCTCCTGTGCGATGGGTGTATCGAACCAGAATTCCCAGACCGTACCGTAATTTGTCAACAGTTCCGTAACTTGCGGAACGACTTTGTTGCGGAAGAAGATCTCAAAATCTTTCTGTTCGGTATGAGGAAAGTCCCAGTCGTTCCCCCAGCTCATACCAGCCACATTTTTTTTATGGGAATCGCCGGGATCGCCGCCGTGTTCTTCGTGCCAGTCCAGATACTGAGAGTAATAGATCCCCAGTTTGATGCCGTATTTTTTGCAGGCGTGCTGCAGTTCTTTCAACGGGTCGCGC
>JAGAPM010000016.1 GCA_017623265.1 Lentisphaeria bacterium
AAGCCGTACACCACCGATTGGAAGTCGTTGCTGGAAGTTCGCTGATCCCGTTTACTTTACGGTCAGGATCCAGCCTTCACCGGGAACTGCATGGAGTATCTTCCAGCCGTTCTGCAGCATGACGTTCAGCGCATCCTGATCCGGTTCCATGATCACGGCGTAAGCTGTTCCATAAAAACTGAAAAGCCGTTGCGCACTGATCCGATCCGCCTCAAATGCCACCTTTCCGTTTCGTTTTACCAACGAAAATTCCGGATGGGCGGCACGGATGAGCAATGCCATTTTCTGTTCATCCTTTTTCGTTGCAAACACCGGATCGGTTCCCCATTGCCAACGCAGATGTGGCGCAACTGCATAGAGTTGCGGAAAATCTGACTTGTTTCCGTTCAGGATCGGTGTCCCTTCCGGCAGATTTTTTGTGAGATATTCCCCGATTTTTACCGGTACAGTGATGGTTGAGACCGTTTTAACATACAACATAGCGGTCAGCACTGTCAGAAACAGGGCGATTGCAAAAAATCCCCATGCGATCTTTTTCCATTGAGCTTTGTAAGGCGATAGGTCCCCGCGTAAAAATGTATCGCCCAACGAAAGAAACGCCAGAACCGTAACCGGTGCGGCAAAGAGCAGGGCGGATTTCAGCCAGAAAAATGCCAATGCAAAGAAGCTGGCGGTGATCACTGCCGCCGTTACTGCCGGGTGAACCGCTCCGTGACCTCGATATTCCTGCAGACGGATCCGCAGTATCAGAGTCGCAAACATGAGCAGCAGGATCGGCAGGGCAAAAAGAGCCTCTTTGCCGGAAGGGGAGAGCAGAGCGGGATCCGTCAGAAATGGATTGTATGAAACGGAAAGCGCATCCACGATCCGGTCCCAATTATACAACTTCCACATTATGAGTGTGTTGACAGGATGCGGATGGATCAGCAGACCCGCAAACATGGCGCATGATCCGGTCACAAACGGCAGCAGCGGTGCAAAAAGTTTGCCCTTACGGAGTTGGAGCAGACCGGTCAGCAACGGCGGGATCAGAACGATTTGAGGACAGGGAAAACTCCACGCTGAGAGAAATGCCAGTACTGAAAGCCACAGGAGCCGCTGTTTTTCGGACATCTCCCGTCCCATGATCCCGAGGGAGAGCAGCAACGCAGAAACAGCAAAGATGTCCGGTGTGAGCGCTGCCAGACTGTCAAACAGGGGCAGGGCGGCAAAGAGAAACAACAGCGATCCCGAAAAGAAGGAACGCATCCGCAGGTGGAGCGATTTTGCTGCAAATAATGCACAGCTGAAGTAGATCATCAGCAACAGAAAGAGCTGTCCGACGATCGGCAACCATTGAGTCAGATAAAGCAAAATATGGAAAAGCAGACTTGGATCGGAAAAACTTTTTTGCAGAAATTCCAACTGAACCGATGGCAGTTCACCGGAAAAGATCACACGGAATCCCTGTTCCGCAAAGGTTGTATGAAACAGGGTTTCAGCGTGCGTGATTTTTCCGCTGCACGCATAGAGAATTCCGGTTATGAGCAACGGGAGTGCAACCGCACCGAGGGCAAAAAGAGTCCGTGCCCGTTTCTTGCTGTCGCCACCCGGAATACTCATCCCTGCCTGACCGCTTCCAGTAGTTTGATGGTGTTTTCATCCAGACCGGATGCCGTGGAGATCACTGCATCCAGAATCCGGTGAAGGACATCCTGCGGCACATCACCCAATTCTTCAAATGCGCCGCTTTTGCGGATGGCAATAATGTCATCGATGGAGATCAAAGCAGGGTGTGCGCAATCGAATGTTTCATCGGTTCCCGGAATCGCCATGGATTGCAGGCTCATAGGATTGTGATGGATCAGCAGCAGCCGCTTTCCGGTCGCCAGTTCCCGGTACACCGTTCCCTGACGGATTTGAAGTCCGTTATCCATTTTCATTCACCGAATTTGCAGATGGAGCAATGGCGGCAGTCCAGTTCCTGCGGTGTATCGTAACGCAGACCAGCTTTCTTTGCCTTCCGGATGTTCAGGTAGTTCATACCGGCAAGGATGAAGCCCAGCATAATGAATCCGCCCGGCGCCTGCCCCATGACCGCAAAACCGGAATCCCAGCACTGCATATTTACATTGAACAGAGTTCCCGCAGAAAGAAATTCACGGATCGCCCCCAGCAGTACCAGCGCCAGTGTGAAACCGATCCCCATGCTGATCCCGTCTGCTGCGGAAAGAATGATCCCGTTTTTCGAAGCGAAGGCTTCTGCACGGCCGAGAACAATACAGTTCACCACGATCAGCGGGAGAAAGATCCCCAGTGCATTGTAGATCGCTGCCGGGGCGAACGCCTGCATCAGCATGTCAACGATCGTCACAAACGTGGCAATGATCACGATATAAACCGGAATACGGATCTTATTCGGCACAATACTGCGTACCATGGAGACGACCATATTGCTGCAGATCAGCACGAATGTGGTGGCAATACCCATGGCAAGCGCATTGGAGGCGTTGGAGGTGGTGGCAAGCGTGGGACACATGCCGAGTGCAAGGACCAGAACCGGGTTTTCCTGCCAGATCCCTTTCTTCAGAGTAGAACCGAGAGCAGACATTATTTTGCCTCCTTCTTCAGATAGTTTTTCAGTGCAGTTGCCGCATTCCACGCAAGGTCATTGGCGGCGTTGGATGAGATCGTGGCACCGGAAACAAAATGGATGCCGTCTTCTTTGGTCCATTTCAGATCCCCTTCCGCCTTCTTCCCCTTGAAGGAATCCAGCGTGGCGTTGCCCGGGAGAGACGGATCTTCCGGCGTGCCTTTGATTACATCCGTGATCGTTTTGACGCGGACCCGGTCCGGGATCCTGGTTCCGATGCCCGGTGTTTCATTGTGTTTTGTGACGATAAACGTACGGATGGTCTGGTCCGCATTGAAGCTGATCAACCCTTCCACATCACCGCCGTAACCGGTTCCGGTTTTACCCTCGATCACGAAAGCGACCGGGAGAGCGTTCTGCCTGGCAATGTACAGCTTGAAACCGTTGTCCAGTTCCACCACATCTTTGGTCAGATCATTGTTATATGCAATGCCGTCAAGGACCAGTTTCAGACCTTCCAGCGTTTTGACGGTTTTTGCGGCTGCGATCGGTTCATCTGTCAACAGCTTTGCCGTCGCCATCAATGCCGTGGCAATGGCGCAGACCAGAAAGAGAAATACCGCCAGATAAATGATACCGGATTTTTTTGTGAGATCGCTCATTATTTCACCTCATTTCTGCGCATCTGAAGCGCGGAAGCACTTGCCGGAGACCAACCGAAAGGACGCTTGTAGCAGATCCGGTCGATCAAAGGAACCAATGCGTTCATGATCACAATGGCAAAACTGACACCATCCGGGTATGCCCCCCAGATACGGATCACACAGGTGATCAGCCCGATCATTGCACCGTAAATCAGCGCTCCGCGGTGAGTGATGGGGCTTGTGACCATGTCTGTTGCCATAAAGAATGCCCCCAGCATCAGACCGCCGGAGCAGACATGGAACAGTGCCCCCGGAGTCAGAGTCGGATCCACGGTGTTGACCAGCCAGGTGAAGAGCATGGTTGTACCGATGATGGCAAAGGGGATCTGCCATTTGATCAGACGGAACACGATCAGACCGATACCGCCCAGCAGGATCGCAAGGGCAGAAGTTTCGCCAAGAGAACCGCCAATGTTTCCAATGAAAGATTGCATCAGGGCGTCTGTGGATTCCAGTTTTTCAAAGGTCGTTAACGAAATTTCTGTTCCGGATGCCATCTGTGCGGTTCCCAGCGGAGTCGCTCCGGTGGTGAAATCACTTGTTGCTGCGAAGCCCTGCATGGGAGTGACCCAGGTCGTCATGGGGCCGGCAAAACCGATCAGCAGCGCCACGCGGGCAACAGCTGCCGGGTTGAACGGGTTCTGCCCCAGACCGCCGAAAATCTGTTTTGCAATGATGATCGCAACAAAAGACCCCACCAGACAGATCCACCAGGGAACGGTGGCGGGCAGGTTCATCGCCAGAATCACACCGGTCAGAACCGCACTCAAATATTTGACGGTTTGCGGCTGTTTCATCAAAAAATTACACAAATACTCAAAGACAGCACAAAATGCAGTACAGTACAGCAGGACCAGTACGGCATTCAAGCCGAACATGCAAATTGAGGCAACGATCGCCGGAATCAGGCAGATCAGCACTTTCAGCATGATCGTGGTGATACTTTCCCCCTGATGAACATGGGGGGAGGAACTGAGAAGCAGACTCCCCGCCGGCGGCAGGACCACTTCTTCCATCGGTTTCATATTTTCTTCACTCATGGATTCTTCTCCGTATTATTTCTTCCCCGCACGGCGCAGGGCATTGATCTCGGCTTTCGCACGGCGGAAATGCTGGATCAGCGGGCGGTTCGCCGGGCAGACATAGGAACATGCACCGCATTCCACACAATCCATGACAAATGCCTGTTCTGCCTGATCATACTTTTCACTTTCCACCAGAACACTGATCGGACCCGGCAGCAGACGCATGGGGCACGCATCCACACATCTGCCGCAGCGGATGCAGGGATTGGAAGTGTACTGCCCGGTCTCTTCCGCCTGAAGCAGGAGAATGCCGGATGAATTTTTGGCAACGGAACCATCCAGCGTTGCCTGGGCAAATCCCATCATCGGGCCGCCGAGGATCAGTTTCGCCGCCGGAGCCACAATGCCGCCTGCCAGTTTCAATGCTTCGGCAACCGGTGTGCCGATCCGGAGTTGCCAGGTACAGGGATCCTTTACCGGACTGCCGGTGATCGTTGTCATGCGTTCGATGAGGGGATGGCCTTCCACCACTGCTGCACGGATCGCTGCACAGGTCCCAACGTTCTGGACTACGCAACCAACATCCATGGGCAGACCGCCTGCGACAACATGCCGTCCGGTGATTGCCATGATCAACTGTTTTTCTGCGCCCTGCGGATAGCGGACGCGCAGGGGAACGATCTTGATCCCATACTTTCCGGCCCTCTCTTTCATGGCGTCGATGGCGTTCTGTTTGTTCTCCTCGATCCCCACAAAGACACGGTCGACTTTCAGGATCTTTGCCGCGATCGCAGCCCCTTCCAGTACGCAGTTGGGGTGTTCCAACATCAGTCTGTGGTCAGCGGTGAGATAAGGTTCGCACTCTGCACCGTTCAGGATCAGGGTGTCGATCACCTTTTCCGGCGGCGGGGAAAGTTTGACGTGGGAGGGGAATGCCGCACCGCCCATGCCGATGATCCCGGCATCACAGATCCGTTTCTTCAGGATCTCACGGTCTGTATTCTTCCAATCCGGGATCGGTTCCAGTGCGCTGCCCCATTCATCCTGTCCGTCCGAAATAATTTCGATGGCGGGGATCATGGTGCCGACTGCACCCGGGATCAGGACAGTTTCTCCGACAGTCCCGCTGGTGGGGGAATGCAACGGAACGGAAACAAAGCCGTCCGCATCTGCGATCAGCTGACCTTTTTTGACCAGATCACCTTTGTTTACAATCACTTTCGGCGGTTTACCGATATTCTGCGGAACAGGAACTACATATTTTTCAAGCAGGGGGGCTACACGGATCGGCTTTTCGCAGGAAAGCGCTTTGCCGTCATCCGGATGCACGCCGCCAATAAATTTACGCGGATTATCACTGTACATAATGAATCACTTCTCCTTTCCGTCGGCTGCTGCTTTCGGAACAAGGCAGCGATGGGATTCTTCTGTCTGGAGGGCGCCGGTGGGACATTTCACCCCTTCCACAAAGGAGGGATCCGGCGGGTTGGAATAGATCACACGGATCAGTTGATCCTGCACATTCATGCTGTCCGGAGCAGCTTTCACGCACTTCCGGCAGGTCAGGCAGGTCACCGAGCAATATTTTCTCTTCTGCTG
>JAGAPM010000116.1 GCA_017623265.1 Lentisphaeria bacterium
GGGAGGAACTGGGCAAAGGTCGTACATTGGATGAGATCATCCGATCCATGAATATGGTGGTTGCAGAAGGCGTGAAGACCTGCGAAGGTGCTTATGAACTGGCACAGAAGGCAGGAGTGGAAACGCCGATCGTGAATGGGATCTATGAGATCCTGTACCGGAACCGGAAGCCGCTGGAAGTGCTGGCGGATCTGATGACCCGGAAAGCGAAACCGGAGCAGGATTGATCGGCTGTATGGATGAAAAATTTGCAGATTTTGAGTGTAAACGATGCGGAAAATGCTGCCGCAAGCATGGAACGGTACGCTTGAATGATGCGGAAGTCAATGCGATTGCAGATTTTCTGAAAATGGAAGTGCCCGTTTTCACAGATCAATACACCGATCTGCTGCCGGACCGGTCCGGTTTGACATTGACCGAGTTTGAGAACGGTGACTGTATCTTCTTCCGGGAGGGTGCGGGCTGTCTCATCAATCCGGTCAAGCCGAAACAGTGCCGGGATTTTCCGTATTACTGGAATTTCCCCGGCTGGGAAGAAGTCTGCGAAGGCGGAAAAGCAATGAAGAAGAAGAGATCAGAACAATAAACATATATCAGAAGAAGGAAAGAAGTAATGACAACGTATCCAAAGATCTATCTCGGTCTTGACAACTGTGTGGCAAGCAAGCGCTGGTGCGAACCGGCACACTGGATGAACCTCTGCGAAAAATGCGGTGTTTACTACGTGGAAGCCAGCGCAGACAACGAAATCGATCCCCTTTACACCACGGCGGATTATCTGGATGATTGGGCTGCGGCAGTTCTGGCAGATGCCAATAAGACCGGCGTGAAAGTCGCCAATCTTTACTCCGGACACGGCACTTATGCCACGCTGGGACTTGCCCATCCGGATGCACGGGTCCGGAACCGGATCCATCATGACTGGCTGGATCGCATGGTGGATCTTGCCGCAAAGATGAACGCAGGTCTCGGTTTCTTCTGTCATGCCTTCGATCAGGCGACCCTGAACGATCCCGCCCGGTATGCCTTCGCTTACAATGACCTGACAGAACGGCTCGCTGCCCTTGCCGCATACGCCGCTGAAAAGAAACTGGATTCCATCGGTGTGGAACAGATGTACACACCCCATCAGGTTCCGTGGACTGTCGCCAACGCCGGTCAGCTGCTGAAAGATTGTTATGCAAAGAACGGGAAAGATTTTTATCTGACGATTGATACCGGTCATCAGTCCGGACAGCGCAAGTTTGCTGCGAAGGATGATGCCGCCACCATTGCCGCTTTCAACTCCATCCGGGAAAAGGGCAGGGCGGAAGGGATCTACCTCGGTTCCGCCGCTGCAGAAAGAGCCATCGTTGCCGGTGCTTTAAACGGTGTCAGCGATTCCGCATTGCTGGATATCGTGAAGGAAGACCGGAATGCCAATCCCTGGCTGTGGAGCGAAGATGCAGACGGCGATACCTACCGTTGGCTGGAACAGCTCGGCACCTGGTCGCCGATCGTTCATCTGCAGCAGACGGACGGCAAAAGTTCTGCGCATCAGCCCTTCTCCGAAAAGTGCAATGCCACCGGGATCATCCGCGGGGAAAAAGTTCTTCAGGCGATCAAAGCAGCGTACGATAAACCGGTCGCAGCCGGTATGCCCGCCCCGTGCAAGGGCATCGTGCTGACACTGGAAGTCTTTGCCGGAACCGCCGATCTGACCTGCGATATTGAAAACAAGATCATTGATTCCGTCCGCTACTGGCGGCAGTTCATTCCGGAAGACGGCATGACACTGGATCAGCTTGTATGAACAAAAAATAATATTTTTTCGGTCAATGGCTCTTGAACTTTTGCTTTTTTATGCCATTGTATAGGAAAAGATATTCGCAAAATAAACACAGGAGAAAACTTATGAAACTGTTCCGTATTGCACTCGTCTGCATGATGGCGTTTGCCTTTACCGCCGTCCTTTCCGCTGCTCCCCAGAGAAAGTACGACAAAGCCAATCCGTTCAAGAACGAATTGAACAAGATCGCCAAGGCGGAAGAAAAAATCGCAGAAGGCGAAACCAAAGAACTGACCGAAAAGAAGAAAAAGAAACTGAAAGAAGAGCTGGAAAAAGCTCAGGAAAAACTGACCAAGAAAAAAGATCAGCTTTCCGCAAAAACTGAAAAAGAGATCGCCAGGCTGGAAAAAGAGCTGGAAAAAGTTCAGGGCAAGGAAGGTCAGGAAGCGAAAGTCGAAAAACTGAATAAAGAACTGGATGCAAAACGCACCTTCCTGAGAAATCTTCCCATCTGGGCACAGGGCGAAACGCCGGATGGTGACGGACTCGGTGTTTCCGGCGACGAATAAGCAACTGCACTTGCAATATTTGCAGACGGTCCGCACTCCGGAAGGAAGACGGGCCGTCTTTTTTTTGTACAGGAAGGTAGAACAGCGATGAATTTCAAGTGGAATACAGAACTCTTTACGATCCGGTTGTGCGCCGGGGACG
>JAGAPM010000117.1 GCA_017623265.1 Lentisphaeria bacterium
AAAATGTCGGCTTTTTCAGTCGAGGATACTTGAAAAAGAGAAGTCAAAGCGTTAACGTAAAACACAGAAAAATCTCATTCGGAGATTTTTAAACAGAAACAATCGGAATTTCTGTCAAAAAGATATTGATAGAGGTTCCCTCAAAAAACACCGGAGAAACAATATGAGTATTTTGCTGCTGCCGTTCTTTTTTTTATTTTATGCCGCTCCTGTAAATGCCGGAGATGCAGACAATACTGAAACATGGAACACCTTATCCGCCACCTCCGGCTGCATCGGCGAAAAAATCTTTTTCAACAGCGACTGGCAGGCATTTTTTGCAGAGCTCAAAAGCGATGCAGAAAAGTTTGAGTTGCTGTTGGCTGTATTCCCTGATAAAAAGGAATCAAAAATCCACATCTGCAACTGGAAAAATGCGTCTAACGGGGTGCTTGCGGTTCTGACTGCCGAACAGGTCACGGGGCGGTCATGGCTGGACTATAACGGTAAAAATCCCGTGATCCTTGAGGCTGTCAAGCAGGCAAAAACGACTTTACCTCAACACGGTCCATTGAAAAAAATTCTCGCCGATCCAGCGTGCGTACAGGATTTGCAGGACTTCTTCCGTCGGGGGTATGCTGCCGTCACAAAAGTTCCGGATGAGGAATTTCCATTCTGGTACTCCGCATTTTCGCCCTCATGGACGCCGCTTCAGTTATCGTGCTTTCCCTTTGCGTTGTTTCACGAACAGAAAACTTCCGTGTACGGACTGGATCTCGGCTTGATCGGCAGAATACAGGACAAGGCGTATGGGCTCTCTTTTGCCCCTCTCTTCAGCTGCACACGAAATCATTGCGGCATCAATCTTTCCGGCGTTTTTGCATTGAGCGGAACAAACAACGGACTCACCATTGCTCCGGTCACGATGACACAGGACAATCACGGGGGGGTGATCGGCTTGATCAATACCGGTGTCGCAGAACAGGAATCCGGCGGGGTACAGATCGGACTGATCAATGGGGCGAATAATGGCATCCTGCAAATCGGGCTGTTCAATCAGGGGCACGATAACAGCAAAGTACAGATCGGTTTATACAACGAGTCTGGCAGCAGCATCCAGTTCGGACTAATCAATTACAATGCCGATGCCCTGATCCCGTGGATGCCGCTTATCAATTTCTCCATGCCGGATAAAGTGGAAACATTTGCCGAATAAAAAACGGTCTTTTTTGATTTAATTTTTCCCGAATGGCATTCTTTCCCACTTGCAGAAGAAAAATCCTGTGCTATATTCTGCACGAGTCCCCGAAACAGCATCATTCCACAGATGGAGTACGATCATGACTGAACTGCGTTTTGAAGATGAAATTTTTTTGAGTGCAGATCTTTCCGGACAATCTGCCATGCCTGCCATGAAAGCCAATGGCGGCGGAACATTGAAGTATGAACTTTCGGATGAAGCCGGACTCTACATCGGCTTCGGCTCCCGCTCCTGCGCCATGCCCTCCAAGCTGCAGGATCAATACGGTTCCGATCTGCAGCCCCGTGTCTGGAAAACGGCAGTGCTGGAAAACGATCACCTCAAGGCGACTTTTCTCCCCGATCTGGGCGGGAAACTGGTCCGCCTGCTGGATAAACATACCGGACGGGACCTTGTCACAAACAACCCGGTGATCAAGCCGGGGAATCTGGCGATCTGCAATGCGTGGTGTTCCGGCGGTGTGGAGTGGAATATCGGCTCCATCGGACATCATGTACGAACCTGCCGCCCCATGTTCATGGCGCGGGCGAAATCCTTTCACGGCACGCCTGTTCTGCGGTTTTACGAGTTGAGCCGGGAAAACGGTGTGAGCTATCAGCTGGAATTTTTCCTGCCGGATGACTCCAGATTCCTCTTCGTCCGTACCCGGATCTACAACCACCACCGGAAAGTCGTGCCCATGTACTGGTGGTCCAACATCGCCGTGGATGAAGGAGATGATCTGCGGGTGGTCACGCCGGCACAGGAAGTATTTTCCAACGCTTATCTCGACAACCTGGGGCACATTCTGACGCAAGTCCCAATGCCGGTCCTGCCCGAGGGATATGACGGCACTTACCCGAAAAACTTCCCTCTCGCCAAAGACCTGTTTTTCCGTCTGTTGCCCGAACAACGCAAGTTTGAAGCCGCCATCTACGGCGATGGCTGGGGGCTTTGTCAGACATCCACCGACCGTCTCAAAGGACGCAAACTTTTTGTCTGGGGCAGATCATCCGGCGGCATGAACTGGCAGAAACGGCTCACCTCCCCCGAAGGCAGACCCTATGTGGAAATTCAGGCGGGTCTCGCTCATACACAAATGGAATGTCTGCCCATGCCGCCCCGTACCGCATGGGAATGGATGGAAGCATACGGCGCCCTTCAGACCGATCCGGAAATCGTACACGGTTCCGACTGGACCGCCGCCGGACAGGAAGTCGCCGACAAACTGCAGGCTGCCCTGCCCCGGGAAAAGATGGATGCTCTTCTGGCTGAAACCAGAGAGGCATTTGCCCTTCAGCCTGCGGAAGAGATCATTTCCCGCGGTTCCGGTTGGGGGGCGCTGGAGGCAGCACGATGCGGCAAAGAATTTCCTGCGCATCTCGATTTCACTTCACCCGATCCCGAACCGGCGATCTGGCACGAATTATTGAAGACCGGCGCCATGCCGGATCTGGACATGACTGTGCCGCCCCCGTCTTATATGGTTCAGGATGAATATTTTGAACTGCTTAAGACTGCTCCGGAAAACGACTTGCGCAATCTTCAGCTTGGTTTGGGGTATTACTTCCGGAAAGACTTTGAACGGGCAGAAATGCTGTTCCGCAGCGTTCCCGGATATACGGCGCAGTATGCACTGGCAAATACCGCACTTTGTCAGAAAGATCCGGAGAAGGCAGCGGAATATTTCCGTCTGGCATTTGCAGGCGGCGATCCGACCGTTGTCCGGGAGGGACTGCAGGCAATGTGCCGCAATAAGCAGTTTGACTCTGTACTTTCTGCCTACATCAAACTGCCCGAAGACTTGAAAGCGATCCCGGCGCATCAGCTCTGTTACATCGAAGCCCTGATCGAAACGGGACATCCGGATGAAGCCGAAGTGCTGCTCATGCAGGACAACGGGATCGAACTGCCCCAGCTGCAGGAAGGAGAAGTTTCCCTCTCTAATCTTTATCTTGCCATCCGGAAAGCAAAAGCCGCCCGTGAAGGAAAAGAGATCAACCCCAAAACCGAACCGATCCCGGAACGGCTGGATTACCGCATGAGCCACATCGACGGCGAACCGGGCAAGTACGGAGCACGTTATCCCCGCGAATCAGTATAAAAACTTAAAATCAGTATAAAAACTTAAGGAGAAAATTATGGAACAAAATACAACTTTATTTGCACTGATCCTTGCAGCATTTCTGGACGGTTTGATCCACACCATTGCCGGACCGGATCATTATCTGCCCTTTGTTGCTCTCTCCAAAAGCCGAAACTACGGCTGGTTCAAAACGATCCTCTGGACAATCCTCTGCGGGATCGGTCATGTGGGCAGTGCATTTTTGTTGGCGGCAGGATTCCTTTTTGCCGCGAATCTGCTTTCTGAAGCACAGTTTGAATGGCTGGAAACATGGCGTGGCGACATTGCAGCATACGCCCTGATCGGCATGGGTGCCGCCGTGATCCTTCACGCCCTGCACCGCCGCTGGAAACACCGGGCGGAACAACAGCACCCCCATAACCACAACTCCGGACAACTCTCCTACTGGGTCATTTTCATCATCTTTGTATTGGGTCCCTGCGAAGCATTACTGCCCCTGCTGACGGCATCGGCGGTACTGGGGCTGGCGAGTGTGCTGCTGGTCACGCTGGTCTTCACAGCAACCACATTGCTCACCATGCTCGGCGCAGTTCTGATCTGCCGGTACGGACTGGAGAAATTCCGTCTGCCGTGGCTGGAGAAATATGCAGCAGAACTGGCGGGTGCGACCGTGATGCTCTGCGGGATCGCCATCTGCCTCGGTTTGTAAAGTCAGACTGAATGTCTTTTCTGCACGATTTCAGAAAGGAACCAGCTTGCGACCCGGAGATCTTTGCCCAACTCCGGGTGAAAAGTCATTGCCAACTGATTTCCCTGACGGACTGCCGTGATCCTGCCCTGATGTTCCGCCAGCACCTCTGTCCCCGGCGCACAAAATTCAAATTGAGGTGCCCGGATGAAGCTCATCGGAACATCCGGCAGACCGGCAAACGACCCGTGAATAAAAAAACTGTCAAGCTGTCTGCCGTATGCGTTACGCCGGACAACCGCATTCAGGGTACCGAAATGAGATACGGGATCATCCAACAGCTGCCGGGCAAGCAGGATGGTTCCGGCACAGGTCGCCATCACCGGCAGACCGTTTCCGATCCGTTCCCGCAAAATCTCTATCAGGTCCAGTTCCCGCAGCAGTTTTCCCTGTACCGTACTTTCTCCACCGGGCAGGATGAGCGCATCAGCATGGTGTTCCAGATCTTTTTTCTGCCGGATCTGAAATGTATCGCAGCCCAAAGAACGGAATCCGGCTTCATGCTCGGCAAAATCGCCCTGCAGGGCAAGGATCGCAATTTTCATCAGATCCCCCGTTCTTCCATAATGACCTTGATCTCTGCCGGATTGATCCCCACCATCGCCTCACCGAGACCGGTGGAAAGTTCTGCCAGCATACCGGCATCCTGATAATTGGTCACAGCCTTAACGATCGCCGCCGCCCGTTTTGCCGGATCACCGGATTTGAAAATACCGGATCCCACAAAAACGCCTTCCGCCCCGAGCATCATCATCAGAGCAGCATCCGCAGGAGTCGCCACGCCTCCGGCGGCAAAGTTGACAACCGGCAGTTTTCCGGTGCTGCGGACCTTGTCCAGCAGATGGAACGGAACCTGCAAGGTCTTCGCCGCTTCATACAGTTCATCATCCGCCATAGAATTTACACGGCGGATCTCCTGCATCATTTTCCGCATGTGCCGTACTGCCTGAACCACATCGCCGGTACCGGGTTCTCCTTTGGTCCGGATCATCGCTGCTCCTTCCGCGATCCGGCGCAGCGCTTCGCCAAGATCCCGCGCACCGCAAACAAAGGGAATCTTGAACGCCTGCTTGTTGATGTGATAAACATCATCTGCCGGACTCAGGACTTCGCTCTCATCAATATAATCGATCCCGATCGCTTCGAGGATCCGGGCTTCGGCAATGTGTCCGATCCGGCATTTCGCCATGACCGGAATGGATACCGCCTCCTGAATTCCCCGGATCATTCCGGGATCACTCATGCGGGAAACACCGCCTGCCGCCCGGATGTCAGCGGGGATCCGTTCCAAAGCCATTACAGCACATGCTCCGGCATCTTCTGCGATTCTCGCCTGTTCAGGCGTGGTCACATCCATAATTACGCCGCCTTTCAGCATTTTCGCCAGGTCACAATTCAATTCATACTGTGTGTTTTTCATGTTCATCTCCTGATTTGATCGTTGTATGATCTTTTACGATACAGTCAACCGGAGAAGAATACAAATATTAAAATTGTATGGATTATAAATAAGAGACAAAAAAAAGGCCGCCGCAGAAGCGACAGCCTTCAGATTTTGCTTTACCGGAACGGTCAACCGATGATCGTGGTGCCGATCTTCAGAAGAGAACCGACCTGATAAACGATCGTGGTGATCACCCATGCAAGAACAAAGAGTCCGGCACCTTCCATCACCGCCATCTTCCAGGAGTTCAGCTCCCGTTTGATGATCGCCAGTGTGGCAAGACAAGGGATGGAAAGCAGAGCAAAAAGCATCATGCAGAACGCCTGCAGGGGCGTGTACTGCTTGCGCAGCGTGGCACGCAGACCTTCCGATTCTTCATCGGCTTCGCCTTCGGAGTAGAGAATACCCATCTGTGCCACAAAGACTTCCTTCGCCGCCAGAGCGCCAATCGTAGCCGTGGAGATCTTCCAGTCAAAGCCCATGGGGGCAAAAATGGGTTCCAATACCTTACCTGCTCTGCCGGAGATGGTGTACTCCAGCGTTTCGTTCTGCTTTGCATTTTCAAGCGCAACGACCGTTTCATCATCTTCGGCTGCTCCGGCTTTCTGTGCAGCTTCGATCTGTGCGTCATAGTCCTGCGAAAATTCTGTCTTTTCCGGATAGGTGTTGCAGAGATAAAGGATGATACTGGTTGCCAGAATGATCGTACCGGCTTTCTGCAAGTACATCTTGCTCCGGTCCCACATGTGGAGCATCATGCTCTTGACCGTGGGCATACGGTAGGGCGGCAGTTCCATCAGGTACACTTCGCCTTCGCCTTTGAACAGGGTGGACTTCATGATCCGGGCAGCGATCAGAGCGATCACGATCCCGATGATGTAAACGATCCACATGGTGAACGCCTGATATTTTTCCGGGAAGAACGCCGGGATCAGCAGAGCATAGATCGGCAGACGGGCCCCGCAGCTCATCAGCGGCAGCACCATGATCGTAACCGTGCGGTCCCGTTCGGATTCAATGGTACGGGTCGCCATCACAGCGGGGACCGTACAGCCGAAGCCCAGCACCAGCGGCACGAAGGAGCGTCCCTGCAAACCGAACTTACGCATGATCCCATCCATCACGAAGGACGCGCGGGACATGTAGCCGGAATCTTCCAGAATGGCAATGGCAAAGAAGAGCAGCAGGATGTTCGGCAGGAACACGATCACGCCGCCAACACCGCCGATGATACCATCCACGATCAGGCTGTTGAAGAATCCTTCCGGCAGAATCCCGCCAACAAATTCGCCCAGCCAGCCGAAGAAGTTTTCGATCCATTCCATCGGCGGTTCCGCAACGGTAAAGGTAAACCAGAACGTTGCATACATGATCGCCAGAAAGATGGGGAAGCCGAGGAACTTGTTGGTCAGCACGGCATCGATCTTATCCGAGATCTCTCTGCGGCGTTCCTGGGTAATGGTGATGGTATCGCGGCAGGCACCGGAAAGCATGGCATAGCGGCGGTCCGCCATGAAGGTATCCGCTTCGATCGCATGCTGATCCAGCAGATGCTTGATCTGGTCTTCCACCTCATTATGAACACTCTGAAACTCATCCAGCCGCCAGACACAAGTATCGTGTTCCAGCAGTTTGATGGCAAAGAAACGGGAGGGGATGTGCTGATACTTTTCGATCTTCAGGTCGTCGATCTTATCGGCGACAGCCTTGATCGCATCGTCCACATCAGAGCCGTAAGTCAGCATGGGAACGCCGTGATCTTCCAGTTTGGAGAGAGTTCGCGCCAGTTCCTGCAGAAGAGGCTGTACACCGTTGCTGCTGTTGCCGACTGTCTGCACAATGGGAGAACCAAAATATTTTTCCAGTTTTGGAATATTGTACTTCAGACCTTTTTTCTTGGCATCATCCGCCATATTGAAGGTCAGCAGCATGGGGATATGCAGTTCCGCCAGCTGAGTGGTCAGGTACAGACTGCGCTGGGGGATCGTGGAGTCGATCACGTTGATGATCAGGTCAATGCCGGGCTTTGTCAGTTCCTGAAAGACCACTTCCTCTTCCGGAGAGGAGGAGGAAAGGGAGTACACGCCCGGCAGGTCGATCAGCTCGATGTTCATGCCGTTCAGCTTGAAAGAACCGCCCTTGCTTTCCACGGTCACACCCGGATAGTTGCCCACATGCTGTCTGGCACCGGTAAGTGCATTGAAGATACAGGTCTTCCCGCAGTTCGGATTCCCTGCGAGAGCGATCCGGAATGATGTTTTACTCATGCTTCACCTTCTTTCCGGAGGACAATATCCGCCGCTTCATCTTTGTGGAGCGCCATGCTTGTTTCCATGACCTTCACCCGGATCAGACCTCCGAACGGAGCGTGTGCTTCGATCAAAAGTTCACTGCCGGGAACGATCCCCACATCCGCAAATTTTTTCCGTCCACGGGCTTTCGGGAGGATCTTCACGATGGTCGCTTTTGTGCCGACCGGCAGTTCTGCAAGGGTGCAGGAACCGACTTCCTGACTGCCGCCGCAGCAGGAACATTTCTTTTCAGACATAAAAAACCTTTCTTGCGGGAGAGCAGAGGGGGTGTCCCCC
>JAGAPM010000118.1 GCA_017623265.1 Lentisphaeria bacterium
CAAGGCGGAACAGGTCGGCTCGGAAACAACGCTCGCAAAAATCATTGAACTGGTGAAAGAGGCGGCGAACAGTAAAGCGCCCATCTCCCGTTTGGCTGACCGGATTTGCGGCATTTTCGTACCGGCGGTGATCGGAATCGCCATCCTTTCTTTTTTCCTGTGGCTGATCCTTGTCGGTGATCCTGCTCATGCGGTCAAGGCGATGATCGCCGTACTGGTAGTCAGCTGTCCCTGTGCTTTGGGGCTGGCGACTCCGGTTGCCGTTATGGTTGGCACCGGACGGGCGGCAGAGCTGGGGATCCTGTTCAAAAACGCCAGAGCATTGGAAAATCTGCACCTCGCTCATGTGGTTGTCTTCGATAAAACGGGGACCCTGACGACCGGGAAGCCGGTTGTCCGTGACATTGTTCCTCTGAACGATTCCGGCACAGAAGCGGAACTGCTTGCTCTGGCGGCAGGATTGGAAGGTTTTTCCGAACATCCCTACGGAAAAGCGATTTGTGATCTGGCATCCCGGCGGGAAATTGCTCCCTGCAATGCAAAAGATTTCAAAGCGTTTCCCGGTCTGGGTGTCTCCGCAGACACGGAACGGGGCGGGATCGGGGCAGGAAACACCGCTTTCATGAAACAGTTGGGTATTGATGTGCCGGAAAATCTTGCTGCAGAATATGCCAGTTGTGAAAAAACGCCCATCTTCTTCGCCGTGCAGGGAAAACTCGCAGGGATCATCACATTAAGCGATACCATCCGGGATGGCTCGGCGGATGCGGTTGCAGAACTGAAAGAAATGAATATCCGTACCGTGATGCTGACCGGGGATAATGTACAAACTGCTTACGCCGTGGCGGAACAAGTGGGAATCGGCGATGTTGCTGCAGAAGTTCTGCCGGAAAAGAAGGAGGAAGTCATCCGGAAACTGGCACTGCATCATAACAAAAAGAAACTGACCGTAATGGTTGGCGACGGCATCAATGACGCCCCCGCCCTTGCCCGTGCCGACATCGGGATCGCCATCGGAGCGGGGACGGATATTGCCATTCAGACGGCAGACGTGGTTCTGGCGCAAAGTGATCCCCGGGGCGTACCCGAGGCGATTCAGCTCAGCCGGCAAGTCATCCGCAATATCCGCTGGAATCTTTTCTGGGCTTTGATTTACAACGTTCTTGCGATCCCCTTTGCCGCCGGACTGTTCAGCCATCTTCTGAACGGCTGGCAGCTGCCGCCTGCTTTCGGGGCAGTCGCCATGAGTCTGAGTTCGGTCTGTGTTGTGACCAATGCACTGCGTTTGAGAAAATTCCATAAGGAAATGAAAAAGTTGGAAAATCCGGAAAACAGTGATCCCGAACCCGATTCTGCATGTCAAATTCCGGTAGAACAGGGAAAGGAGTAAGACATTATGAAAAAAGTGATGGTTATCGGCTATCATTACTATAAAATACCTAATAGGAGTACGACATTATGAAAAAAGTGATGGTTATCGGCAGTTCCAACACGGATATGGTGGTCCGTTCCGCGCGGATTCCAGTCCCGGGGGAAACGATTCTGGGCGGAAGATTTCTGATGAACCCCGGCGGCAAGGGGGCGAATCAGGCTGTCGCCGCCGCACGGATGGGGGGCGATGTGACGTTCATCGCAAAGATCGGGAACGATCTTTTCGGCAGGGAAACACTTGCTGCGTGGAAGAAGGAAAATATCAACACAGGATTTGTGCTGACCGATCCGGAGGAACAGTCCGGCGTGGCATTGATCATGGTGGATGCCAAGGGGGAGAACTGTATTTCCGTGGCATCCGGGGCGAATGCAACGCTTTTTCCGGAAAATCTGGAGGATGCCCGCAGTGAGATTGAAGGAGCAGATGTTCTGCTCATGCAGCTGGAAACGCC
This sequence comes from Lentisphaeria bacterium, assembly GCA_017623265.1. Classification (GTDB taxonomy): domain Bacteria; phylum Verrucomicrobiota; class Lentisphaeria; order Victivallales; family UBA1829; genus SIG77. The sequence continues at coordinate 1,884 of JAGAPM010000118.1, forward strand.
GGTGGAAACGATTCTCTGTGCGGCAAAATGGGCTGCAGCAAAGGGCGTGACTGTGATCCTGAATCCGGCTCCGGCACAGCGCCTCCCGGAAGAATTGTACCGTCAACTGGCGGTGATCACGCCCAATGAGACCGAAGCCGAGATCCTGACCGGGATCAAGGTCACGGATGAAGCAACGGCGGAAGCCGCCGCAAAGATCCTCTGCGAACGGGGCGTTCAGGCAGTCATCATCACCATGGGATCGAAAGGGTCCTATATCTATGAGGAAGGCAGAGGCGAACAGGTCCCCGTCCGTCCGGTAAAACGGGTGGATACCACCGCAGCCGGCGATGTATTCAACGGTGCGCTGGCAGTGGGTCTTTCCGAGGGAATGACGCTCCGGGATGCCGTCAATCTCGCATCGGAGGCGGCAACGGTCTCTGTCACTCGGGTGGGGGCGCAGAGTTCCGCACCATACCGGAATGAATGTATGATCCTGTAAAAAATCAGAGCCGGACAAAGGGGGTCCGGCATTCCGTAACGCATCAAAAAAGGAGGGATGTCTATGTTTTTTGTAGAACAGTATGGCTGGGCAGTATTTTTCTGTGTCATTACCATGCTCTGCTGGGGGTCATGGGGCAACACACAGAAGCTGGCAGGAAAAAGCTGGCGGTATGAACTTTATTACTGGGATTATGTGATCGGGGTACTGTTGTTCAGTCTGGTCGCCGGATTGACCTTCGGTTCGTTCGGCAGTCAGGGCAGAGCGTTTCTTCCGGATTTGGCACATGCGGATTGGAGTAATCTTCAGAGCGCTCTGATCGGCGGCGTGATTTTCAATGCGGCGAACCTGCTGCTGGCGGCATCCATCTCCATTGCCGGAATGTCCGTGGCATTTCCAGTGGGGATCGGGCTGGCATTGATCCTGGGAGTGATCGTCAACTATATCGGCGAACCCCACGGCGATCCGTTGCTGCTGTTCACCGGCGTGGTGCTGATCGCAGTTGCGATCCTGCTGAATGCGGGGGCTTACCGGATCAAGGAACGGAGCCGGAAACGGGTTCCGACAAAAGGGATCGTTCTGGCTGTGATCTGCGGGATCCTGATGGCGTTCTTCTACCGGTTCATCGCCGCCAGTATGTCTATGGACTTCACCAATCCGGCTGCTGGAAAACTGACCCCGTACAGCGCATTCTTCATCTTCGCATTGGGGATTTTCCTCAGCAACTTCATCTTCAACAGCATTGCCATGCGCTTCCCGGTCAGCGGAAGCCCGGTACATTATCAGGACTACTTTGCAGGCACGAAAAAGCTCCACAGCGTCGGGATCCTTGGCGGGGTGATCTGGGGGACCGGCAATATTCTGAGTCTGGTCGCTGCCGGAAATGCCGGTCCGGCGATCTCCTACGGACTCGGTCAGGGTGCAACACTCGTGGCTGCCCTGTGGGGGATCCTGGTATGGCGGGAATTCCGGGGCGCTCCCAAGATGGCGCATCTGATGAACCTTGCCATGTTCGTGATCTTCAGCGGCGGACTGATCCTGCTGGTCCGTGCCGGAATGTAAACGGGGAAATTAACGGGGGAAACGATACACTGGAAAAATTGTTTCCTCCTGCCCTTTCCAAAATTTTGAGGCGAAGCACTGCCTTCACAAAGGGTGCTTCGCCTTATCTTTTTCTGTCCTGACAGAAATATGATATTCAAAAACTGTTCTTCGATGCTTTGCCGGAACTTGCAGAAGGAGAGGGAATCAAGTCTGTAACTGTCCGTAACGACCGGCTGCCGGATTCTTCGTCCCCCCCAACGATCAATGATGCGGTTCCTTCAGCATAAAACCAGACTTTGCTGCTGAAACGGAAAAGATATTTTCGTTATCTCACACAGAAAACGGCTGTTCCTGCGGGACCTTCTTATCCGTTCTTCTTCCGGCAGAAAAATTCGGTGATCTTCTGAACGACCACATACATCGCCGGAATGACCAGCGTACCGAAGATGACAGAGATCAGCATCCCGCCGAACACCGCCGTCCCCAGACTGCGGCGACTGACAGAACTTGCTCCGAACGCAACCACCAGCGGATATGTTCCCAGCACAAAGGAGATGGCGGTCATCAGGACAGCCCGGAAACGAAGTTTTGCGGCATATTCGGCGGCATCCACAATGCTCAAACCGTGTTCGTCGTGCTGTTCTTTGGCGAATTCCACGATCAGGATCGCAGTTTTGCAGGCGATCCCGAAAAGAAGCACCAACCCCACCTGCGCATAAATATTGTTGTCGATCCCGACCAGACGCAAAGATAACGCTGCACCGAAGAATGCCACCGGCACGCTGGCAATGACCGCCAGCGGAACCATCCAGCTTTCATACTGCGCCACCAGAAACAGATAGATGAACAGCAGTGCCAGCGCCATGATCACATAGATCTGATTGCCGGCAAGTTTTTCCTGAAAACTCATATCCGTCCAGTCATACGTCATTCCGTGGGGCATTTTTTCTTTGGCGATCCGTTCCATAGCCGCCATCGCCTGACCGGAACTGACACCCGGTCGGGGTGAGCCGTTGATCATCACGGAACTTGCCATGTTGAAGTGCTGCAGATATTGCGGCACAAATTTCGTTTCCGGCGTGACCAGCGTTGAGAGGGGAACCATTTCCCCGTTTTTACTGCGGATCTTGATTTTCGGCAGATCGGCGAGCTGCCCGCGGAACTCCGGTTTTGCCTGGATCATGACCTTGTACGATTTTCCGAATTTGTTGTAATCATTCACATAAGTGCTGCCGAACATACTGGAAAGGGTAGTGTTGAGTTCGG
>JAGAPM010000119.1 GCA_017623265.1 Lentisphaeria bacterium
GAAAGAAGAAAAAATACCGTTCCGACAGCCAGCACAAGAATGTATTTCATCCCGTTCCGGAGCGAAAACGGTTTCAGAGACCAGTCACCTGCAAAAGAAAGTTTCGGATTCTTCCAGAAAAGCAGGGTCAGACCGGCATGAAACAGGGCAATCAGAAGGATTCCCGCAGCAAAAACAATGATTTCCCCGGTATGAAGCCCCATCCCTTCAAAGCCGCCCGGCGTTGTGAAAATATTCAGAACATGGGGATTGAAATGATAATTATAACGATGATAAAGCCCCGCATCCAACAGCAGAAAGAGCGCAACCGGAAAAACAGTAAAAAATGCTGCTGTGCCGGTCGCACAAAGTTGGAAGGTCCGGCTTTTGGCGGACGTCAACAGGGCAACCCCGGTTGTGATCAGGATAGCAGGAAGACATTGAATAAAGGGATAAACGATTAAGGCGGAACCGATCAGCAGAACAACGGAAATGCTCCAGTCTGTGATTTTGAACAGAAAGAGCAGATTTGTCAATGCAAAGATCAAATAAACGGTAAAAAAGTACGCTGGCAAAACGGAAGAAATTTTTCTCGGGGACTGGATCGGCATCTTGTTTTTTTCTTTCTCTTCATTATTTTTTCATTAAAACCTGCAATATAACGGCGTTTTGAAAAAAATCAATATGTACATAATATTTTATACATTGCAATTTTGTAATAAAAAAGGCACGTCCCGTTGAGAGAGCGTGCCTTTGTGCTTTTCAGCCTGATGAAAAAGGTTTTATTCTTCTTCAGTCAGCAATTTGTCGAGGTAATCGACGCGAAGCTGCTGAACATAGAATTTCGTATTGATCAGCACATCGTATGCTTCATCATAGATGCGATTGACTTCTTCATCTGTCATGTTCGCCTTGATGGCGGCGGCGTATGCGCCGTATTTTGCCCGGAAGGGAGCAATGACTTCCTTGTCAAACTGAACATCGCCCAGTTCGGGGTCCTGCCAGTGTTCAACCACACCACCGGTGCGGGAACTCATTTCCGTGTTCCAGGCGGCTTTTGCCTTGGGAAGCAGGGAGCGCTTGATGGCGGTTCTGTTTTCCGGAGTCATGTTCGCGAAGATCAGGTGGCCGAAGGTGGAGCGGTTGTGGACGCTCACGCTGCCGCCCCAGGATCTGCCGCGGTTTTCCCAGTGGATCGGTTCAAATTCCCAGATGAAACCATCGGTGGGAATGCCGTTGAGGGCGAGAGTCCAATCCAGTTCCAGAAGCATGTACACACAGTTATCTGTGATCTTGAAGCTGGAACGGTAGTTGTCGTACGCCTTGAGAACGCGGAAGTCCTTGTTGTTGTACTGGGTGTTGAAGTCATCCCAGACCTTTGTTCTCGGGGGACCGTCAATGAGCATACAGTGATAGGGCTGATCGAAGCCCATCGCCAGATACATTTCAAAGCCGCCGTAGCCGCCGTAGCCCTTCTTGAGCTGGGCTGCACGTTCCGGAGCGCAGGGCATGATGAAGAGGATCTTCACGCCCTGGTGGTCGCAGATCGCAGCAAACTTGGTGGGTTCAGCGGCCGTGCTTTCCGTGATCGTTCTGCCGGTGATGGCGGAGTCGGTCAGGAGCAGGAATTCCAGGTTATCGCCATACTTGAAGTCCAGAACGCCGAGGTTCTTGGGATCTTTGATGTACGGGTGGGCAATGAATTCGGTAATATCCTGCGGTGCATCCTTGAGGAAGGGAACCTTCAGCGTGGGTTTCGGACGGTTCACCAGCATTTCGCTGCGGATCTCCCAAATACCGCGTGCCATGGCATCTTTACCCATGGAATGAGCGGTTCTGGCTGCCTGAAGCAGAACATTTGCCAGTTCTTTATCCGTGCGCAGTTTTTCATCTGCTGCATTCTTCACAAGCGCTTTGATCTTGTTGGCAACAGCTTTCGCGTCCTTGCCGTCGATCGCTGCGATGTGTGCCTGATAGTACAGCTTCTGGGAAGCAGATGCCTTTTCATGCTTGAGGATCGTTTCCATGGTCGCTTTGGCATCGGCGTGCTTGCGCATGAGATTTTCAACACGGAGCTGTTCTTCCAGCGTCTTCATGTCGCCCGGTTCAAGCGTGAGTGCCAACTTGATGGTCGCAAGCTTCATGGGCAGATTGCCAGCCATGTAGTGTCTTCCGACGGATGCACCGCGGAGACGGCGGGCGATCTGTTTCTGTGCGTTTGCGTCTTCTTTATAGACGCTTGCACCTTTCTTGAGAACGGCATCCTGCATCATGGCAATATCGCCTTTTTCGATGGCAATGGAGATCAGACCATTGATCGCACCGATGCGGTCACGCACTTTCTTGGGATCAGTTCCTTTGAGAGTCGCTTCATGTTCTTTGATGAACTTGTCAAATTCTTTTGCGCTGTATTCCCGGTTGCGGATCAGATTTTCGGTCCGGGGCTGGGACTTGAGCCATGCACGGGCTGCAGCTTCGCCCTGCGTAGCGGCGATTCTGCCAGCGATCGTGTTGTAGAGGAAGTTCAGCTTGTGAACATGGAGTTTTTCCTTGTCTGCGGAATCCAGCACTTCCCGGTAGAGCTTGTCGGCTTTATCATATTCCAGCGCGCGTTTGTAAACATTTGCCAGATTGACTTTGGCTTCGTACATTTCATCCCAGGTCAGGTTGGGCAGCTTGACCGCCCTTTCCAGTTCGGCGCAGGCTTCTTCAACCTTCATGAGTTCCAGCAGGCAGTTGGCAACGCGCTTGCTTGCATTGATTTTCTGCATATTGGTCAGACCGGGGAGCTTTGCCGCTTCCTGATTCAGTGCCAGCGCTTTGAGAATGCCGTCTTCTGTGTAAACGATACCGCCGCCGGGGAAGTTGCTCCTGAATGCACGATCGGCACGGTTGTAGATGATGGCGAGTTTGACATCGTTCGAGACTTCAGGAATCGCCAGAGCCTTGTCATATTCGGCTTCAACAGCCGCCATGTTCGCATTTTTCTGTGCCTGCATGGTTCTGCCCAGGTTATAGTGGGCAGCTGCTTTCTGTGCCGGAGTGACATCGGACTGTTTCATCAGCTCATCGAATGCAGCCTGGGCACCGGCAAGATTCTTGCGGTTGGCGGCATCGTTAAGTTTCTTCATGATCGCGGGAGTCTGGGACTTGACTTCGGCAGCCTTTGCGGGAGCCGTCTTTTTCTGTGCGTCAAGTTCTGCCGTAAAACCGGCAAAGAGCGCACCCGCGAGGAAAAGCATAATGGTATGTTTCATAATTTCACTCAGCCTTTCTTCTGGGCATTTGCCATTTTGCGGAGTTTGAGGATATACACGATCATTTCGCTGCGGACGGAGTCAAGATCGTCTTCGCGCGGCTTGATGATCGCCAGGAAACGCAGCGCCTTGCGGGCTTCGGTCTTGTATTCGACATCGTTGCTGGCGAGGGCTTTCTGGATTTCCTGCTGGAGGAGCGTGCAGTAGCGCATGTCA
>JAGAPM010000120.1 GCA_017623265.1 Lentisphaeria bacterium
AAAATGTCGGCTTTTTCAGTCGAGGATACTTGAAAAAGAGAAGTCAAAGCGTTAACGTAAAACACAGAAAAATCTCATTCGGAGATTTTTAAACAGAAACAATCGGAATTTCTGTCAAAAAGATATTGATAGAGGTTCCCTAAAAACGGAAAGGAAAATGTGATGAAAGTTAAAACATTGTTACTGCTGCTGATCCTGATGGCCGGTATAGGTGGTTTGGGATATTATTTTGGCTACTGGGAAAAAGTAAAAACGCAGCCTGATGTTGAAGACGTTCCGGTTCCGGAAATCGAGGAACCGGAAGAGGATCCTGCTCCGACAAAAGAGGACATTCAGAAAGAGCAGAAGCAGCTGAACAAAAGTATAAAAATTTTCCAGACAGCGAGAGTCAAAAAGATGATGTCGGAAAAAGAACGCAAGCAGCTGGAAAAAATTTTGAACGAATCGACATTGGATGAAGAGGTCAGATGGAATGCAGAGTATGCCGCAGATGTCCTCTATGCAAAATGGTGTGTTTTCTACAAGGTGAATGTTGATTATTCCATTGTCGATCCTTCGGAGCATAGCAAGTGCGGGTATTGTGACGGAAAGGGTGACAGAGAATGTTACAGCTGTTATGGCGATGGAATATGCTGGCGTTGTAAGGGGTCCGGAATAGCCCGGGCAAGCAGCAGTAATGACACCAGAGACTACTACCGCAGATATTACGGCAGGCGTGGAAGACCTCTTCGCGGTGCCCACAGCTTTAAATACGGACCTTCAAAATTTGCCTGTTCCTGTGTGGGGGGGAAATGCGGGAAATGTAAAGGCGAAGGAAAAATTACCTGCAAATCCTGCAACGGGAGCGGTATCGTGGCGCTGGACGACTACAAAAGACAGCTGGCAATCGCTTTGGAAGGGATTAAGGAACACATACAGGAAAACACCAAAATCCTCAAACAGATGCAGGAGGACGAGGAAAAAAGTGTGAAACCTGAAGCAGAGCAGAAGTAAAGTTTCACCTGTATTTCCTGCAGGCGCGGCGCAGGCACTCCGCGGCAGAAATGCCGCCGGAGTGCCGTTTTCTTTTGCGCAGAAAAATGTTTCTGCGCAAAAGAAAACACGCAGCAGAGCTGCGTCCGCCGCGCCTGCGCTCATCGCCTGACAGGGGATTTGCTTTAATAACTGCTTTTTTTCTGCTCTCTCCGGTTTGAAAAATCCTCTTTCCGGTGTATCTTACTCAACGGCAAACAAAACGAAAGGATATTACGGAACGATGAAACGGTTTTTACTTTTTGCGGCGTTTCTGACTACGCTGCTGTTTTGCGGGTGTGAGGATTCCTCCCGCCCGAAGCTGGTCATGGCGACCAATGCGGAGTTCCCCCCGTACGAATATCTGGTCGGGGAGCAGATCGATGGCATTGACCCGGCGATCGTCCGGCTGATCGCAGAATCGCTGGAGTATGATGTCAAGATCGACAACATGAAGTTTGACTCTGTTATCGCCGCCGTCCAGACGGGAAAAGCGGACATCGCCGCATCCGGGCTGACGGTCACCGAGGACCGGAAAAAACAGGTCCTTTTCACCATCCCGTACATCGTGGCGGAGCAGTTGATCATTGTGCCGGAAGGTTCTCCCATCAAGGCAAAAGCGGACCTCAAAGGCAAGCGAGTCGGTGTCCAGCTCGGCACTACCGGCGATACTTACATGACGGAAAATATCCAGCAGCCGGAACGCTTTGACAATGGCGCTCTTGCGGTTTCCGCTCTTATTTCCGGAAAACTGGATGCGGTGGTCATCGACAACGAACCGGCAAAAGTTTATGTGCAGAAGCATCCCGGTCTGATCATCCTTTCCGAACCCCTGACTGTGGAGGAATACGCCTTCGCCTTCAACAGGAAAGATATGGAACTCTGCGCCAAGTTCAACGCTGAACTGCAGAAATTGAAAGAGTCCGGCAAGCTGGAAGAGATCATCCGCAGTTACAAGGAAGGTCAGCAGCAGGAAGTGGAAGCCGCTTCGGACACCTTCTGGGGGAAGATCAAACATTCCTTCTATCTGAACTTTGTGAAAGACGGTCGTTACATGTATCTGGTCAATGGATTTCTGGTCACGCTGGAAATCACCGTTTTTGCGGTCCTCATCGGTATCGTGATCGGGTTCCTGGTGGCGATCATCCGCAGCACTGCCGATCAGGCACGGACAAAAGGTTTTCTGCTGAAACTGCTGGATACGCTTTGCAAGATCTATCTCACGGTGATCCGCGGTACGCCGGTGGTGGTGCAGCTGTTGATCATCTATTTTGTGATCTTCGGTGCGGTGGATGTGAGCAAAGTGCTGGTCGCCATCGTTGCTTTCGGGATCAACTCCGGCGCTTACGTGGCGGAGA
>JAGAPM010000121.1 GCA_017623265.1 Lentisphaeria bacterium
ACCTGTACTATAACACGCGTGTGCGACAAAATCAAACGGTCAACAGGGCAGTATATCAAAAAAAGCCGGATTTTTTGCTGAATGTACGGTTGCGGATCCGTCCGGCGGGGGCGGCGGCACCGCTTTTTCGCCCGGAGCGCAGAAAAAAACTGCGCGCTCCGGGCGAAAAAGCGCCCCGGCTTGCCGGGGACAGGACCGGTTTCCCGGTCCGTGCCGCCGCACCTGCCTGTCGGATCCGTGTATGTGAAGCAGTCATCGGAGCATAAAAAAACGGCGCACACGTTTTTGTGTACGCCGTTTTGTCTGGACTGTTCTTCCGATCAGCACTTGGTGGCATCGATCATGCGGAATTCGCCGGGGGCGAGGGAGCATTTATCGTAGGTACCGAACTGATGCAGGTAGAAGTTGGCTTCGTTGTGATAATCCACGTTGAAGAGGCAGATTTTTCCTGCTTCGGGGAAGTAGGAGAACGCCACATGGAGACATGCCTTGCCGGTCTTTTTGCCATCGTCCGTGATATACACGTTGGGGCGGTTTTCTTCGGCGATGGTCCGGTAGATTCTGCCGAGCAGCCCGCCGGGTTCGTAGATATTGCCGGGGCAGTCGTCGATATCCATTGCGCCCGGATAGCTCCAGGTCGTCATGGTATAGACTTTGCCCTTGCCGTACTTGTGGAGCGTGACCACGGGGCGTTCCACTTCGTCGTCGCAAGAGAGGATTTCCAGTTCCGGATCGGTGATTTCCAGTTTTGCGAGGGGCTGGCAGAGACAGCCGTAGCGGCGGGGGAAGGTGAAGCCCAGTTTGTCCTGCCCGATGGGAGCGGTTGCCCACCAGAGACGGTCGCCCTTGCCGGTGACTTTGAAGCCGCAGAGTTCGGAGAGATCGCCGCCGTTGACGATCTCATCCAGACCGTAGTCGAAGTTACGGGTTTCGTTGGTGCTGAGCTGAGCGATGGAGGTGAAGAGAGTACCGCCCAGTTCCACGTATTTTTTCAGGATCTTATACTGCTTCTTGCTGCAGGTATTCCAGCCGGTGAACATGATCGCCTTGTACTGTTTTGCCAGGAATTCGGGATCGATCATATCGAAAGCGAAGCTGATCATATCCACCTGACCGTACGGGGTACCGGAGATCTGGATATTGCGGTGCGGAGCGGTGAGGGCGTCGTCGCAGGGATAGAACACATTGAGGGCAGCCTGCATACCCCGTTCCGGCACGCTGTGGTACCAGCTGGGGTTCTTGTCTGCGATGGGGAACATGCCGCCGATGGCGTAGTTCGGATTCCAGGTTGCACTGCTCAAGTCGTAGTTACCCTTGATGAGAGCGATGACGGATTCCGGCTGACCTGCCGGTGTGCCGTTTGCCTTCACATAGTCCCAGAATTCAGAGATGACTTTCCGGTACTGACGGCAGACGGGGGATTCGTAGTTCAGGCGCGGGAAGAACTTTCTGGCTTCTTCCAGATAGCTCTTCATGGTTTCCGGCTGTTCCTTCATCATCTGCTTGGCGGCACCCCAGCCGATGATGCCCATGGTCTTGCGGCAGGTCTGGGGCATATCGAATTTCGGGGAGTCGGGGGAGAGGGTATGTTCCACGAACCAGTTGCCGCTTTCGTTGATGATCATTTTGCTGCCCGCCATGTACTTGAGCCAGAAGGCGGCGCGCAGGGTGTTCCAGCGTTCGGAATCGCTGTTCGGCAGCCAGGCGTAGTGTTCGTGGGCGAGGTGGGAACCCCAGAATGCCAGATCATGCTGGCGGTACAGACCGCGGGAGAGTGCGGAAGCCAGGTTGATCCCCTGGAACGCAAAGTCTTCGATCACGGGGACGTCCGTTCCGCCCAGCACTTCGTAGTCCACACTGAAGTTGCTGCTGGTTGCCATGACCAGACCCCAGCCCGCTTTGTGACGGGGTTCCACGTGTTCCCTGACCCGGTCGATCTTGCCTTGAACGACGGCACTCAAGCGACATTCGCCGGTCTCTTCAATACATTTCAGCCCGTCTTTTGCGGAGAAGTGGGAGCCTTCGCCGTAGTCGTAACCGAGATAGTAATCGCCGCCTTCCTTACTGAGGGCTTTGATCCACTGGGGTTCGGCTTTGGTGTACATCAGGCAGGTATAGATCCCGCGTTTTTTTGCTTCACGGATGAACCGGACAAGCCCTGCGCCGAAGCGGTCTTTGTGTTTTTCAAAAATATCTTCAAAGCCTGCCATGGTGAGGTTCTTGTAGTTTTCCCAGTCGGGAGCGGGGATATCGATTCCGATTTCGTCCAGAGCATAGAACCAGTCTGCGATCAGTTTTGGAGAGAATCCGCGTGCGATACCCCAGACCTGTGCCAGATTGCCCTGATTATCGTCAATGATCTTTTCGATCTGCTCCAGAACATCGAAGTGCTGTGCCTGCCAGGTATAATGCCCGATCATCGTGCAGAGCAGGGTATCGGTATCTGTGGGGTAGATCCCGGAGCCAACGTAGATCCCTTCGGGGGGCAGTTTCAGTTTCGGGCGTTTTGCCGGAGCTGTCACTTTCGGGGTGGCTGTCTTTGCGGCAGCGGTTTTCTTGACTGCGGCTTTTTTTGCCGGAGCGGATTTCTTTGCAGTGGTCTTTGCCATTTCTTGTTGTTCCTTACGATCGTTTCTGTTTCAGGACTCCATATTGCTATAAATTACCCCGCTTTTCTTCTGTTGCAAGCGTAAAAGGATGAAAATACAGAAAAAAATCGCTCCGGCACTTGAAGAATCGGGAAAATGTGCTATTTTATTTAATCCGTCTCTACAGATGGAGCAAAATTGAAACAAGTTCGTATAATGATAAAACAGCGGTATGCGGTTCAGTCCGTATACCAACAGTGGAAAGGCAGAAAGCTATGAATAGAACGTATCAGCCGTCCGTCCTGTGCAGAAACCGCAAGTTTGGTTTCCGTGCAAGAATGGCAACTAAAAAAGGCCGCCAGGTGCTCGCCCGCCGCAGACAGAAAGGACGTAAGAGACTTGCTCTCTGACGCACGTGATGCAGAACCGGCATGTCCGTTGCCGGTGGATGCGTCATTGCGGGAGTCGGGTACTCCTTCCCGGTCCGGGACCGGCAGAGCGGACAAGCTCAAAAGGAAAAGCGAATTCGATGAAGTGAAGGCCGCAGGGCTGAAATGGAACGATCCGCTTTTTACTTTTTTAGCCGTTCCGGCTTCTGAAGGGGAAGGGGTCCGTTGCGGGATCATCTGCAGCAGACGCTTCGATAAACGTGCCGTTGTCCGGAACCGGGCGCGGCGTCTGCTTTGGGAGGCATTCCGGCTGTTGAAAGCGGAGTTTCCTTCCTGCCGTTTTTTACTGATCCCCAGGAGGAAAATATGCACGGAGAACATGAATGTGGTCAGGGAGCATCTGAAAGCGTTGCTTCCGTGGCTGAAGAGGAAGTTGGAGCAGGAACAGAACCGGAAATCCGGATCTCTTTCACCGTCACAGGAATCCTGCTGATCCCGATCCTGTTCTACAAGAAATGTATTTCCCCGCTGACTCCCCCATGCTGCAGGTTCACACCCACCTGCTCGACCTATGCGGCGCAGGCGTTGATGGTGCATGGACCGCTCCGCGGTTCCTGGTTGGCGTTCAAACGCATTTTGCGGTGCAATCCATGGGGCGGACACGGTTATGATCCGGTTCCGCCGAAACAGATAAAGGAAAAGAAAAAGTGAAATTTGATAAAGAAACGATCGTTGTACTGGTGATTGCCGGACTGATCATGGCGGGTTGGTTTTTCCTGTATCCGCAGTATCAGCAAGAGCAGCAGGAGAAGCTCCGGCTGCAGAAGCAGGAGCAACTGAAAAATCAGCTTGCGATCCAGCAGCAGAAAGCGGCGGAAGCTGTCAGAACTGCTCCGGCAGTCGTGGAAAAGCTGGCAGTTGCAGAAACGAAACCGGTCGTGAAACCGGTTGAAGAAAAAGCGGCTCCGGTGAAAAAGGAAGTACCGGTTGTGCCAGTTGCATCTGATCCGGTATCACTGGAAAATGATCTGGTCAAGTTCACCTTTGATCCTGCTACCGGAACGCTGATCTCCACTGAACTCAAGAAGTTCAGAAAGAATGTGAACAGCGCAGAAGGCGAAAATCTGATCCTGAAACCGGAGGGAGAAGCAAAACGTTCCTTCTATGCGGGCGATGTGCTTTCCGCAAAGTCGGGCAGTTTCCATATTGTGGAAGACGGCAACCGTATGATGCTTACCCGTTATCTGCCGGATTTCAAAGTGGAAGAAACATTTACGCTCCAGCCGGATTCCTATACGCTGGATGTGACCTACAAGATCACCAATACTTCTGCACAGATCCGTGATCTGAAGAATCTGACCTTCTGGGCGGCAGGGGTTCCGCCGATCCAGGCGGTGTCCGAAGACAAGATCAATACAGACCGCCATTATATCGACTTCTGTCTTGCCGATGGTGATACGGACTGGTTTACGCCCGATTTCAATGAGGACGGCGAACTGCATGACGATTATGTGACCAATGAAGCCGCCAAGTGGGTGGGCAGCACCAATAAATACTTTGCCTCGCTGCTGATCAGCGAAAATAACTTCAAGAACGGTCTCCGTTTTGAACAGACCCTGTTGAAGAAACAGACCATCCCCTCCGTGGGCGGCGGTGTTGCCGATGTAAAACTCAGCCCCGGCGAGACAGTCTCCTATGCCATGCAATATTACTGCGGACCGAAAGAACTTTCCCGGGTCGAAGCACTGGAAGAGACGGCACTGGATGCCATGCATATTGCTTACTGGTCCTGGTTTGAATTTATTGCCCGTCCCATTGCCCGGTTCCTGGTCTGGCTGGGAAAACTGATTGGCAACTACGGGATCGCGATCATTCTCCTGACGCTGCTGGTCCGTGCGCTTCTCTGGCCGCTGGTGCAGAAATCCAATAACTCCATGCGCAAGATGCAGAAGATCCAGCCGAAGATGAAAGAATTGCGTGAGAAGTACAAGGACGATCAGCAGGAACTCAGCATGCGGATGATGGAACTCTACCGCACGGAAGGAGTCAATCCGCTGGGCGGATGTCTGCCGATGCTGCTGCAGATCCCCATCTTCTTTGCCATGTATTCCGTGTTTGATTCCGCCGTTGAACTGCGTCATGTTTCCTTCCTCTGGGCGAAGGACCTGGCACAGCCGGACGGCATCGGACCGGTGATTTTCGGGCTGCAGCTGCACCCGCTGATCATCATCATGACGATCCTCATGGTCGTGCAGCAGAAGATGACTCCTTCTCAGATGGAGCCTATGCAGCAGAAGATCATGATGGCGGTTCCCATCATTATGCTTGTGATGCTCTACTGGCTGCCGTCCGGTCTGACCTTGTACTGGACGATCAGTCAGGCGGTGAGTATTATCCAATTGAAAGTCAGTCAGAAAATTGCCGAAAAGGAAGATGGCAATCCCAATACTGCAAAAGCCAGATAACGTAAAGATTTTTGGAGAGTAAGACAATGGAAAACGAAAACGAACTGAATCCCACTGTGAACGCAGTTCCCGAAGAAAACACCGCTGCCGCAGAGGAAACAGCGGAATCCTGTTGCTGCTGCAAGGATGGCGTTTGCTCCTTTGAGCCGCCCGCAGAAGCCGTTGAAGAGGCGGAAGAATGTGATTGCTGCTGCGGCGATGAAGCCTGCCGCTGCGGTGAAGCGATCGTTGCAGAAGATGTTGCCGATGAAAAGGCGGAAAAGCCCGAACGCGTGATCATTCCCATTACTCAGGATATGCTGGATGATACCCGCACGAAACTGGCAATGATGCTGGATTATCTCGGTCTGGAAGCGGAAGTCCGCTCCGAAGCCGGAAACAACAAGATCAACCTGATCGTGTCCAGTTCCGATGCCGGCAGAATTATCGGCAGAAAAGGTCAGAGTCTGGAGAATCTCCAGTTCCTTCTGAACCGCATGATGCAGAAGAACGATGTGAACTACCCGAAAGTCTATGTGGATATCGACGGCTACAGCTCCGGTACGAAGCGTGCAGCAAATGATCGCAGTGAACGCCCCGAACGCGGGGAAAGAAACGACCGCCGCAACAACCGAAGAGATGGCGGCAAAGGCGACCGTCGTGACCGTGGCGGAAAGGGCGATCGTCGCAATGGCGGACGCCGTGACCGCGGCGGCGATGGCTTCGATATGCACGATGAAAACCTGCGGATGCTGGCTCTGGATTCCGCCAAGGAAGTCCGTCGCTGGGGCGATCCCAAGACTCTGCCTGCCATGAACGCTCATGACCGTCGGATCATTCATGTGACACTGGAAAAAGAAGCGGATATTACCACGGACAGTGTCGGTGAAGAACCCAATAAGTCCGTTGTGATCTCCCTGAAGAAGTAACATTCCTGTTACCTCATCATAGATAGAACAGGCTGCTGTGAACGCTGGTTCACGGCAGCCTTTTTTGTATCTTTTCAAGGATTTTGTTTGACGCTCCGGTGAAGTGTGCAGAATGGTATTTTTGCAGCTGGCAAAAGATCTTCCGGAGAATTCGGACAGAAAAAAATCGTTTTACTTCAGCAGGTCATCCAGTTGGTCCGGGGAGTGGAAACGGACAGCGTTCCAGCCCCGCTTCAGACCGGCATCAATGTTTTCCTGACGGTCATCGAAGTAGAATGTCGGTTTACCGTACTGTGCCTCGAAGTCGGCATAGATCTTTGCGTCCGGTTTCATACTGCCGGATTCGTAACTGAACACGGCTCCGGTCACCAGATGGCAGAAATCATTGGTCTTGAAAAAGTGATCCATGTGGGCTTCGGAAGTATTGGAAAAATAGATGAAACGCCAACCGCGCCCCACCGCCCTCCGGACGGCATCAGCCATGCCGGGAATGGAGTCGCCCAGCATCCGGTTCCAGATTGTCAGCAGTTCCATCGGGCTGAACTTGTTGTTTGTCATTTTTTGCAGGAGAGCAAGCCATTCGGTAGTGGTGATCTTTCCTGTTTCCAACCGGTTGCAGAGATCCAGTGTTTCTTTTGCGTGAAAGAAGGTGCGGATCAGCCCGAAGTCCTGAATGACCCGTTCCGGGTGGATGGAGATACAGACCCCGCCGATATCGAGTGCAACGATCCGGTTCATCCGATCCCCCCGGTGATCTTGAGGACGAGACTTTCCAGTTCCAGCCGGGGATCTGCGCCGGTGACCATGCTGCGGCTTGCATCCAGGATCGCCTGAAACGCCCGTACGAAATCTTTATCCTGAAAGCGGACGGCGTTTTCCCATGTTTTGAAGGCACGGAAGGGGTGCATGGCAAGGAGCGGGCTTTCCTGTCCGGTTGCCTTGGCTTCATCGGCAAGACGGTAGAAATAGTTGGCGTCTGCGCGTTCGGGGATGTTCAGTTTCTTTCCTTCACAGCGGATGGCGAGGAGCCGTTGAAACTCTGCGTGAGCGGCACCGGTGATCGCCATTTCGGGACGGGAAGAACTTCCTTTTTCTGCGGAGATCGTTTCGATGAGACCGGGGATCAGTTCCAGAGCTTTGCGGCAGTTCCGTTCGGCAAGAGCGGAGGCGAATTCCCATGAGATGGCTTCAGCGCCCCGGCTGCAGATCTGGAAACAGTCTTCCAGTGTGATTGCCCGGTTTTCGCCGGCGTATGAGATGAGTTTATCGATCTCATTTTTCAGTTTCGGGGCATCGGATCCCAGTGTTTCCGCCAGATAGGATGCGGCGTCATCGTTCATGCGCTTTCCGCCGGCGTTCAGAGCGATCTCCTTGATCCGGCGGATCAGATTCGGCAGATAGCCCTTGCTCTTGACATCCGCCTTTTCAAACCACTCCAGTTTACCGCCGGAACTCTGGCAGATCTTTTCGCAGAGTTTGTAAAAAGATTTTCTGCGGTCCATGGGCCCGTCAATGATCAGCGTCACATCGGCAGGGATTCCCTCTTTGAGCAGATCAGAGAGGCGGTCGAGCCGTGACGGCTGCTTTTTGGTACTGCTTTCCGCTGCAGCTTCATCGAACTTTGCGAAGTGTTTGAGCCATACGATTTTTTCCGGCGAGAGGAAGGAAGGCGTTTCGATGGCGTCCAGTACCTTTTCCAGTACGGGGCCGGCCTTTTCGCTTTCGTTATCGCCCCGGATGATCTCCAGAGCGGCGTTTTCTTCGGGGATCTCTCCACAAAGTTCGCGGATGAACTCGTTTGCCCGCTCTTTGATGGAGAAATCCTCGTTTCCTGAGATCA
This sequence comes from Lentisphaeria bacterium, assembly GCA_017623265.1. GTDB lineage: Bacteria > Verrucomicrobiota > Lentisphaeria > Victivallales > UBA1829 > SIG77. The sequence continues at coordinate 8,191 of JAGAPM010000121.1, forward strand.
GATAAAAAGCGCCCATCAGTCCAGTCCGGGTCGGAAGGTTTCGTTCCCTTTGAAGGAAAGGATGGTTTCGGCGATGAGTTTTGCTGCGGTTTCCGCATCCCGGAGGTCGCAGATCTCCACGGGCGTGTGCATGTAGCGGTTGGGGATGCTGAAGAGAGCGGTTGCCACCCCGGCGCGGCTCATCTGAATGGCAGCGGTATCGGTTCCGCCAGTGGCACGGTGACCGGTTTCCAGCTGGTATGCGAGTTTCTTTTTGTCACCCAGTTTCATGATGCGTGCGAGGAGGGGCGGATTGTTGTCTGCATTGCGTGAGAGACCGGGGCCTTTGCCCATGATGAGCGTTCCGTATTCATCCGCACTGATTCCGGGGACTTCGGTAGCGAAGCCCACATCCACAGCGATCCCCACATTGGGATTGACGCCGAAGGAACTGACATTTGCGCCGCGGAGCCCCAGTTCCTCCTGAACAGTTCCCACGCAAGCCACGCCCACATCTTTGGAGAGTTTGCCGGATTCCGCCACGATCCGGAAAGCTTCGGCAATGACAAACGCGCCGATTTTATCGTCCAGCCCTTTGGAGAGGATACGGTTTTTGGAGAGCATCCGGAAGTTGGCACGGAATGCCACGGGATCGCCCACCTTCACCAGTTTTTCCGCTTCTTTTTTGCTGGTTGCGCCGATATCGATCCACATCCGTTTCATTTCGGGGACCTGTTTGCGTTCCTCCGGGGTCTGCAGGTGGATGGGTTTACGCCCGATTACGCCGGGGATTCTGCCCTTTTCCGTGATGATCTCCACTTCGATGCCGGGGACAGTCAGGGGGTCGATCCCACCTACCGGACGGAAAGAAATCAGCCCTTCATCCATGACATTGACGACCTGGAATCCGATCTCGTCGTAGTGTCCGGCGAGCATGACCTGAAATTTTGCCTTCGGATTCAGGCGTGCAATGGAGTTGCCCAGATTATCGACCTGAATATCTTTTGTGTACTTGCTGAGGTATTTGCGGAAGATTGCGGCCTGTTCGAATTCGAAACCGGAGGGACCGGATGCGGAGAGGAATTCTTCCAGAAATTGTGTACTTGTTTTGGGCAGCATGTTTTTATCCTTTCTGTTTTTGTCTTATTTTGTGTTTCAGCTACTATACCACGGAATTTTTCGAAAATCAAGAGCCTTTTTCATTTTCCTGTCAGAAAGAGACGGCGAATCCGTACCGGACGGAGAGGAGTGTGCAGCGTATCTGCAGTTCGCTCAAACCGATGAGGTTTGCCAGGACTTTCCGGTACAGCTCCAGCTGTGGAGCGTGGCGTTCGCGCAAGATGTCCGGATCTGCATCCCGATCGCTTTTATAGTCCAGAATTTCAGCTTCAACGGGAGTGCCGTCATCCGCATACCGGATCATGACACGGTCAAAGCATCCGTTCACGATACCATTTTCCAGTTTTGAAAGGAAACGTTTTTCGCGCCAGAGGGCGTGTTTCCCTTCCGGTTTCTGCAGGATCTTCTGAATTTCCTCCGACTCGAAGAATTTTGTCAATATTGCCACTTCCTCACTTGAAGTACACCGGTCCTGCAGAAAGCTGCTGACATCCGCAGCACCGGAATAGAACTCAAACCCAGCCAGGATCTCATGCAATCTTGTTCCGAGGTCGGCGGCGGTTTGCGGACGGAAAACATAAGTCTGTTCCATTTCGTGTCCGGCAGAAGGTTTGATCCGGCAGGGGCGTTCAACAGGGTGGATCGTTGTGATCCTGCTTTCTTCCCGGAGCTTGATCCGGAAGTCCTTTTCCTGTTTTGCCGCCAGTTCAGAAGGTTTGAATCCTTTTTCTTTCTGTTCGGGCCCCTGCAGATACCATCCGGGCTTACCGCAGGCATAGGAGACACCGGAAACATATTTCAGTTCATCACTGAATGCAGCTGCCTCCATCCGGATTTCCGGATCTCCTTCATTTTTCAGAGTGGCACGCAGGAAATCGGCATACTGGACCGATTTTCCCGATGTTGCATCGTTGAAGATGTAAAGAGCATTTCTCGCCCGGGTCATGGCGACGTAAAGGTTACAGAGATTTTCATAGCATGCAGCGGAATCCGCCTCTTGGGAATATTTCCGGAAGTCCGGGATCAACGGCAGGAAAGCGGAATGTGGCAGAAATGAGATCCATTTCGTATTTTTTCCGCTGGCCGGATCCTTGCAAACGGCGACAGAATTGCTCTGTTTCTGTTTGAGTATATTTCCGTTGTGATACGCAGTTTCCGGCATGATAACGATATCGAAATCCAACCCCTTGGACTTATGGATCGTCAGGATCTGCACGGTATTGCTGTTGCTTGAGCCGATTCCTTTAAGCAGCTCCAGCTCCTCCAGATATTCATCGATCGTCCTCTTTCCCGTCAGATCTGCCTGAAGAGCAGCTTTCTCCACCACTTCCATGCGTGCGCGATCGAAAGCGGTCATATTGTCAAAGTGCTGCAGGAAATTCCTTGTAAGAGCATGGAAACCCTGTTGAGCGATGATCTTCCGTGTTTTTTCAGCGTCCGGCAGATTGACTTTCTGACCGTTGAAGCGCAGCATATCGAGAAAAGCCTGCGCCATTTTATCTCCGGGGTGAGCCGCACTCCGCAGCAATTGCCGGTATGCGGTAAATGCCAGCGATTGAGCGGGATCCAGTTTACCATCGACCGTGACATTCAGACCTTCTGCGATGAGCTGATCCGCCAGATTTCTGCCGGTATCATTTTTCCGCACGAGGATGCCTACCGTAAGAGGTTTTTTCCGGTTGAACGGGTTCAGTTTTTTGATAAGCTCCGCAATTGCCAATGCTTTCAGCGGGATATTCTCTTTGTCCATTTCGAACATCATCACACATCCGGGCTGTGCGGCTGCAGAGGGGGCGGATGCGTGCGGCTTGAATTCCATTTTGGCAATTGTATCTTTCAACATCCCCTCTGAATCCTCCTCCGGAAATCTTCCGGACAGGAAGACTTTGTTCACCGTTTCGATGACCGGGACCGAAGAACGGTAGGAAAGTTCCAGTGTGTCGCATTGGATTGGGTTCGTCTCATAGCGTTCGTCATGCAAGATGACATCAAACAATTTTGGATTACCCTGCCGCCACTGATAGATGGATTGCTTGACATCGCCCACGAAAAAGAAAGAGCGGTTTCTGCCACTGGTGCCGGGATCGTTTAAGATTGCTTCATCCGCCAGATTGGAAAGGATATCCCACTGGCGGTTGGAAGTATCCTGAAATTCATCCAGCATGTAATGATCGTTTTTTGCATCGATCCGTTCTTCCAGTGTTTGCGTGTTTGCGTAAGGGAATCCATTTTCATTTCCATGAATGAGATAGGCAACATCATTGAACGTGAGGAGACCGGCATTTCTGGCGCTGATGGCGTATGTTTTGTCAAATGCAGCAAAAATGTTGTACATGGCGCTGTTTTTTTGGGTGATGTATTCGAACTCCACCGTAAGGAGATGCCGGACCAGCGTCCGGAAACAGGATGCCAGTTCCCAGCCTAAATCATATTCATTACTTCCGGGATTTTTTTTCGAATCCCTGCCGAAAGTCAAACGGATGACCGCATTGTTCCAGAGCAGGTCTGGATTCTCATGAAATGGTGCGAAAAGATATTTAAAGTAGTCGTCTTTCTGGAACTTTCTGACGGAGGCGTAGTTTTTTGCATCTTCAGCGAAATTTTTAAAATGTGTCCGGAGTCCTTCACAGGACTTTGATTCGCGGTTGACGATCTGGTGAGTCAGAAATGCCTCATTGGAGATCTGTTCAATGATCTCTTTCAATTGTTTATCATTCAGTTTTCTTCGTGGATCGTAACCGCTCCAGATTGTCTTTGAATCATCCCAAAAGCTCTTTTGAGGATTATCCAGAAAGACCGGGTAGGTACTGCGCAGAAAATCTTTCATGAGTTTGTTCATGCTTTTTTCTTCGTTGCCGAAGGAGATATCTTTCAGATGTTCCAGCAGGGTACCGCGTTCCTGATCTTTTGCATCGACAAAAAGTTTGAGCAATGCCTGAAGCCGGGGACGGTCATCCTCTTCCTCGATCATGGTGATATTTCCGGCGATGCCG
>JAGAPM010000122.1 GCA_017623265.1 Lentisphaeria bacterium
GGTTTCTTTTCCGGAGCCGGGGCAGATACCGGTGCGGGAGCTTTGGCGGCAGGCTTGACTGCCGTCTTTTCTGCAGGCTTGACTGCCGGTTTCGCATCCGTTTTTTCTGCACAGGCAGCTGGTTTCTTCTCTGCCTTCTCTTCCTTGCAGACAACTTTCTCCGCACAGACCGGTTCTTCTTCATCACCGAAAACTTTATCCACCAGTCCGGGGAACTTCCAGTAGATGATCCCGCCGGTCAGCAGCAGAAGAACCAGCAGCCAGATCGTCAATTTCAGCCAGAAATTCATACCGCGCTGTTTTTCGGCGAAGGTGTTGCAGAAATATTCCGGCATGACCATCATGGAGAACGGAACTTTCGGCACAAAGGTGAAAAATCTGCCCATTTTCAGGGAGAGCCGCATTTTCATATTGATGGCGTTCCCGTTCGCTTCAAAGAACCGGGAGAGATTCCGGTTGAAAAGTTTGATCAGCGAAATCAGAATGATCGGACCGCCGAAGATCAGCATGATCCCCAACAGTACGGAAAGAACCGTCATAAAGGAGATCCCCTGCAGACTCTTTGCCATAAATGCAAAAGCACTGCCGATCGCTGCGATCCCGATCCCTCCGCTCATCAGCATCATGGGGCCGCTCATACCGGGTGCGCTGGGTGCGCCGGGAACGATCGGTACGGGTGCGGGTGCCGGTTTGCCCGGGGTCGCAGTTGCCTGAATACTGTTTGCCACATTGGTCTCGTATGCCTTGCTGCGGGTGGCAAAAAGTTTATCCGCCTGACGCTGCAGAAATTCGGAGAACTTGTAGAACGGTTCCTTGATCGCTTCCGCAATGGACACGGGCTGTTTCACAAAGTCAAAGATTTTGGCATCCCACACGGCTCCGTCTTCCGAGAAAAACACGCCGCTCTTGCCGATGAAGATGTTACGGACATGACCGGATGTCACGGCAACTGCCAGTTTCATGGCTTTTGCTTCCGCTCCGGCTCCGCGGGTCACATCCACATACATCACACAGATATCGCTTTCCATTACGATCTTCTTGTGTTCTGCAATGTTCGGAACCAGCGTACAAAGCGTAAACATACGCCCGTCCATCACCAATTTTCCCACCTGGATCATGGAAGGAAGCGCCGGATCAAAGAGGTTATGCAGGCACACAAAGTTATTCAGAAAGTCCAGCATGTACTTCTGAAAAACAATCAGCTTACGGACTTCTTTGCAGTTGGCAAGATCGGCACTTACTGCCACATCATTTTCAATCAGTTTCCGGACCGTTGCATAGACATTTTTTTCGGCATAGGAGCGCAACACGCTGCGGTCGAACTTATCAAAAATACCGGTATTCTTTTCAGCAGACCACGCACCGTAGGGAGCGAGTTTTGCTTTCAGTGCATTCCAGGAATCCACATCCAGCTTTGTGACAGCCTTGCCTTCTGCGGCATCCAACGCATCAAAGAAAGCATTGACTTTATCCCGCCACAACGGGTTCAGCGTATCGGATCCGCGTTCCAGTTCCGCAGTCTCCGCGGGGTTGGCAATGGGAGATTTTTCCAGAAACGTGCTGACCGTTTCCGGTGCCAGCGGGTCGTATGCCAGCGTATCGCTTGCTCCGCGTGAAACATTTCCGAACCGGAGAGTTGCAGCACTGCGGAAGAACAAATCGGTCTTTTCAACGATGGCACTCATAGCAGTAAAGAGAGCGCCGGTCTTTTCGCCATACGGCAGCATTTTTTCCGGTGCGGCATCATATTTTGCGATCCATGTCAGATAACCGGCTGCCAGCTTTTCAAAATTATCCAGCAGCTCTTTATCGATCCCGTCCACGCCGGAGAGATCCTTTTTGCTGCCGGTGAGTTTCATGATGTTGCGGATGCAGTCGGCGGCAAGCGGATCATCCTTTTCCACGGGATCGGGGGGGATCACACCGTCGCCGTTCTGCAATGCGGCGGAAACGATCTTTTCATGATCGCTGACCTGAGTGAAAGAGATTTCCGGGGCATCAGGGCAGCCCAGATTTGCAAGCGCCACCTTGATCGCATCGTGCATGGTCTTGCCTTCAGCCGTCTCCAGATTCAGATCGGCAAGACGGATCGAATCGCTTTTCCGTTCAAAACCGGTCAGGTCTTTCTGACGGGCAAAAATCCATTTCAGGGCGGCTTTCACTTCATCACAGCGGATCCGGTTATTGTTATCCGTATCCATGGCTGTGAGAAAATCTTTATTGCAGACGAGGGAATCGGTCTGTGTTCCGATCATTGCCCAATGCGCCACATCCATATCGGCGATCACGCGCAGATCTTCGCCTTTGGCGAACAGCATTTGTCTGGAGCCGCCGATCAGACGGAACGGCACACGCTGTTTTTTTGCTTTGCTCATATCAATTCTCTTTCTGTTTTCCGGCGCATTGCACCACACTTAATATTGTCAGAAACACCACACTCTGCGCCAGCAGCAGCGCACAGGTCATACCGTCTCCCCACAGGATCGGCAGCGCACCCAGCCCGATGGTCAGGGCAAGAAGATGCACCAGCATAACGGATACCGCCCTGTTGAACCCCATGTGCAGGAAACGGTGGGATATATGATTGTTGTCACCCACATAGAAGGGCTTACCGTTACGGATCCGGATCCATACCACCGCCAGCGCATCGAAGATCGGCACTGCAAGAATGATCAGCGGAATCAAAACCGCAAAACGGCTCCCCGCAATTTCCGGGTTGTAATAGGAAACTTGATACTCACCACCGCCAGCAGGAAGCCGAGAAAATGACTTCCCGCATCCCCCATAAACATCCGGGCGGGATGATAATTGAACACCCAGAATCCCGCCGCTGCGCCCAGAGACCAGGCACACAGGGCAGAGACAAA
>JAGAPM010000123.1 GCA_017623265.1 Lentisphaeria bacterium
CTGCCGGCACCACCAGCAGCAGGATCGTAAAGAGGATATTCAGAAGCGTAAACACAATGATCAGCCCGTGATACCAGGTGCCGTAAACTTCTCCCCACTGCCATGATGCAGCAAAAAATCCGGCAGCAAGCGCAATACTGGTAAAAATGCGGCTGACAGCCCCGCCGATCGCCGTGATCGTTCCGCAAAATACCATTGCCATGACTTTGTTCCCCGGTCGGGCAAGCGCCAGCATTTCCGCCGAAGACTGTACGCCCCAAATGGCGCTGATGATCCCAAGGATAAAATCCCCCAGCACAAACAAGCCGAGCATGATGTAAATATTGCTGAAGAAAATGGAGGAAAGCAGAATAAAGGGCGCAACGATATAGGTCAGATGCGCAACAAGAATCGTACACCTTGAACCGAAACGCCGGATGAACCACCCCGCAAAAGAATAGCCGAGAACGGATCCGAACATACCGGCGACTGTCACATAAACAATGAGCGAATCCGGCAATTTCAGTGTAGTCTTCATATAAATATAGGTCAGCGGCATTACAGATGCCATGGCAAAGCCCAGCATGGAACGGTAGATAGAGAAACCAACCAGTGGCGAATTCTTGATAGAAATGTTTAACGCCTTGAGAACGTTATATTTCTCCTTCCCTTTGTTTTCATCCGGGTTGACCGGCAGCTTTGCCATATAGTGATAACGGACCAACTGCAGACCGCCCGCCAGCAGCAGAGTCAGCTGCAGCAGCCAGACCGGTGCTTCAAAGCGGACCAACACCTGCCCCAGGAACAGGATCAGTGCCGCATTCTGTAGTGTATAGAAGAAACGCATCCCGGAGAAAAAGCCGGCACGCTCTTTCGGCAGTAGGAAGTTATCCATATACGGAAACCATGCCGCCGCATGCAGGGGACGGGTCAAGCCGTACATAAACAAGCCGATCAGCACCAACGTACTGGCAATGGAATTACTGAACAGCCAAGGTGCTCCACCCATCACAAGAAAAGCAACAAACGCCCAGATACAGGACTGCCATGCCGCTTTTTTCAGCCCGATCTTGTCCGTGATCCCGGCAAACGGGATCAGCAGCAGAACGGAAGCCAAACCGCTCATTGCAGTTGAAAACATGGACTTTGAATTTTCAGCGCCCAGATATTTCTGATAAAGAATGATCAACACGTTCGTGTCGACTACCACTTCCGCAACACAACCGCCGAGACAGGAAAAAAGAGCGTATCTTCTGTATTTTTTCCGGTCGGCATCACACAACGTCGCAGCAAAATCCTGCCCCATAATGATGAGTCCTTATTTTCAGTTAAAAGCAATAAAGATACAGCCGTGTTTCGGAATGCTGACATTCAGGATGCCGTTTTCCGCTTTCAGTTCTTTCTTTTCCCAGATATCGCGCATGTTTTCCGGAAATTCCGTAAAACCGAACGCAGAAGCAGGAAGATGGAAATTCATGTCATTCATAGACCGGTTGAAAAGTCCGATCCAACCTCCCTGCCCGTTGAGACGGTCGCTGCGGCGGATATCTGCATGCCCCCAGCGGTAGATGCACTTCGCACCGCCGCCATTCACATTGCAATCCAGCAGATCCGGATCGGTCACAAACGCAATATCTTTTTCATCGCTCATGGGCAGATCACCACCATAAAACAGCGGTGAACGGGCAAGTGCGATCTGAGTCATCACGACCCGGTTAACCATATCCGTATTCCAGGATTTTCTGCGACAACCGAGAACGGGCTGACATTCCGGCGGGGTTCCCTCCGGCACATGAACCTGAATCCCGCCGATGGGGATCATATCCAGGTCGATCCAGCAATCCGGACCACCGAGATTTTCAAACTGCTCCCAGCGATCAAACTTTTTATCCAGATGAGAGTAATCCGGACCATCCCAGATATCACAGGTAATACGGACCATGTTGGCATATTTCTTCAACGCATCCCAGTTTCCGGGGCGGGTCTGCTGTCCGGGGGAGATACTGAGAACGATGGGGCGTTCCACTTTCTCAATCGCACTTGCAAGTGCTTTAATATCAGCAATATATTCCTGAACATCATCAAACTTGATAAAATCCACGCCCACATAATTTGCCAGATATTCCACAACGCTGTCATAATATTCCTGTGCGCCGGGTTTGCTCATATCGATCCCGGCGCCCATGTACGGAGCGGGCCAGGCGCAGGGGGAATCAAAGTCAGCAATATCCCGCGCAAAGATCCCATTTGTGCCTTTTACGGGAGTGTTGCGTTCGATCGCCAATGCCGGCAGACCGCGCATCAGATGGACCCCGAACTTGAAACCGAGGCTGTGGCATTTATCTGCAAGGTACTTCAGACCGTGGGGAAAATGTTCCGGTGCGCCGATAAATCTGCCCCATTCATCAATGAAGGAGGGGCGGTCCTTGTTTTCGTTGCGGAGTCTGTATGTATCCATGAAAGTTCCATCGGAATACCAACAGGCATCCAGCACGAAAAATTCATATCCATGGGGAGCCAGTTTTTCGGCAAACGCCTCAATGTTCGCAAGCGCCTGTTCCTCGTTGATGTAAACACCGTAAGAATCGTAACTGTTCCAACCGCGCGGCGGTACAGGTGTAGACTTTACCAGCATGATTTTATCTCCGTCATTAAATTTATCTGATTCGAAAAAGTGATATACTTTGAAATACTTTACCACAGAAAAGAAAATATGCAAATTGAATTTGCAAAAAATTAAAGTTATGCTATATTATGGATATAATATAAAAAAATATCTTGCAACAAATAAACAACACTACACAGGAGAACCAACATGATTCCGTTCATCGACCTGAAAAAACAGTATTCGCTTATTGAAAACGACGTCCTTGCGGGGATCAAGCGTGTTCTGGACAGCGGTCACTACATCCTCGGTTCAGAAGTTGCAGAGCTGGAAAAACAGCTGGCTGAATATGCAGGGACCAAGTATGCCCTCGCCTGCTCCAGCGGCACGGACGCTCTCCTGATGGCACTCATGGCGCTGGAAATCGGCCCCGGCGATGCCGTCTTCACCACGCCTTTCACCTTCTTTGCAACGCCGGAATCCATTGCACTTGTCGGCGCAACTCCGGTCTTCTCCGACATTGAAGAAACGACCTACAATATGGATCCGGTCAAGCTGGAAGAAGCCATTGAAAAAGTCATCAAAGAAGGCAAGCTCACGCCGAAAGCCATCATGCCGGTTGACCTGTTCGGTCAGGCAGCCAATTACAAAGAAATCAATGCGATTGCGAAAAAATACGGCATGGCAGTGATCGAAGACGCCTGTCAGGGCTTCGGTGCGGTCTGCCCCTGCGGCAAGAAAGCCCCTGCCCTCGGCGATATCGGCTGTACCAGCTTCTTCCCTGCGAAACCGCTCGGCTGCTACGGCGATGGCGGTGCGGTCTTCACGGACAACGAAGAACTGTACAAAAAGATGTACTCCGTTCTCGTCCACGGCAGAAGCGCAGAAGACAAATATGACAATGTCCGCCTCGGTCTGAATGCCCGTCTTGATACGATTCAGGCAGCAGTTCTCATCGAAAAAATGAAGCTGTTCCCGAAGGAAGTGGAACTGCGTCAGGAAGTTGCAGCTGCATACATGGAAGAACTGGCCGGTCTTGTGACTCTGCCCACGATCCTGCCCGGTTACACCTCCGTCTGGGCACAGTTCTGCCCCCGCCACAAGGATTATGTGAAGATTCAGGAAGCCCTGAAGGAAGCAGACATCCCCAGCGCAAGATACTACCCGATCCCGATGCACCTGCTGGGTGCCATGAAGTATCTCGGCTACAAGAAAGGCGATTTCCCTGTGACCGAAGCATGTGCGGATGACATCTTTGCTCTGCCCATGCATCCGTACCTCGATCGCGAAACGATCAAGAAGATCGCCGCAGTGATCGCCAGCGTGGTCAAGGGCTGATCAAAAATTCAATTCTCCGGACGGAAGTCCGGCATAAAAAAATCCATGCAATGCCAAAAGCACTGCATGGATTTTTTATTTGCTGTAAAATAGCGGATTACAACTGCATGCCGCCTGCGACCGGAATATCGGTTCCGGTAATATATGCTCCGGCTTCGGAAGCAAGCAGCAGAGCAAGTCCGGCGCAATCCTCCGGTGTTCCGAAACGTTTTGCAGGGATCACGGTCATCAGTTTTTCAACAGTAGAAGGATCGGACAGAGCCTCCCGGTTCCGGTCTGTCGCCATCACGCCGGGCGCAATGGTGTTGAATGTGATGTTATCGCAGGCATATTTCCGGGCGCAGTTCTGCATTACATTGGAAAGCGCAGACTTGGTAGCGGAATAGACCACCAGCCGGGGTGATTGCTTCCACTGGTTCACGCTGCCGAGAGCGATGACGCGTCCAAAGTGTTTCGCCTGCATGGACGGCAGAAACGCCTGAATCAGCCGGAGAGAATGTTTCACATTTACCTCAAAATGCGCATCGAAATCGTCCGGTGTGAACTCTTCCAAAGACCCGTACTTCTGCGCAGAAGCGTTGAGGATGAGGATATCAGCCGGAACCGCTGCCGCAATGATCTTTTCCACATCCACCACATCCGCCAGATCACCGGTCACCATCTCTATGCTCCATCCATTGGACCGGGCATTTTCCGCCGTTTCCAGCAAAGCTGCACTTTCTTTTGTTCAGTGCAGGATCACGTGAGCGCCCGCCTCTGCGAGTGCATACGCAACCGCCTTGCCGATACCGCGGCTGGAGCCGGTGACGAACGCCCGTTTTCCTTTTAATGAAAACCGTTCTGTCAGCGTTGCCATATCAATCCAGCTCCATGAACTTCATGCGGATCTCGCCCTTGGGATCGGTCCAGGTGATCCGGTAGTTGCCGCGGAATCCCCGGAACTGGATCCTGCCGCCCTTGCCAGCCTTGAGATCGGCTTTGGTCTTCCACTCGTTGTTGATAAGATCGTTCAGAACAAAGTATGCGGGTTTCGGCTCCATATTGCGGGTGAAAAGTCCGGAGACCGCCGGTTCGCCGGGTGCGCCGCAGCCATCCACCACATTCCACCAGGTGATGCCCATCATCTTTTCCGTGCTGAACCAGAGCCGGTACAGGTTGTACGTCATCACCGCCTGGATCGCCTGCCCCCGTTCGTCGTTGTTCGGGGATGTGATGGTAATCTCGGAAAGATGGATCGGCAGGTCCGCCTGCGAAAGACGCTTCATGGTCTCCATGACGATCTGCGGATCCTGCAGGTCACTCTTGCCGTCGGCGATGTCCAGACAATACTGCTGGTTGAAGAGGTGCATCTGGGCGCCCATAATATCGATCTTGCAGCCCCGCTTTTTCAGATCGTTGGTCTGATCGGGGTACGGCTGCCCCATGTGGTAATCGTTGATATTCAGTTTGACCCAGTCCGGCAGCAGGGATTCCGCCATTTTGAAGGATCGGTACGTGTAGTCACCGGGCATGAGACCGTACACGCTTTTGCAAAGTTTGGAGCCGGGAACCATGGCACCCCGTTCAAAGTCCGCTGCGCTTTCATTGCAGACATCCCAGCTGTGGACGCGGTGTCCGTAGCGGAAGGCGATCTCCGCAAAGCGTTTTGCCATGGTGGACTGGAGTTCAACAGCGTATTCGGGAAACATCTGCTCCAGCTGTTCAGCGGAGTAAGCCTCAAAAAGTTTCGCCTGGTCCGGCGCTTTTGAATGATCGTTGATCTCAAAGCGGTCACGCCATTCGGCGGGAAGTTTCTGAAGCATCCAGTCCGGATACATCCATCTGTTGTTGCCCCAATAGAGGGGATGACCGTGGATGCGGATGCCTTTTTTTTCGCAGAAATCAATGACCGGATCGGGCGCGGGACGGCGCCAGTGAGGTTCAGAGTTCGGGTCTTTCACCGTGTTCCAGAACTCGGCAGTATCGCGGAACTGGGGCGCAAAACGGGGGTTGCCCTCCTCCGGTTCCAGCGTCTTCCAGTAAAACGCCACCGTGGCAGAGTTGAACAGCGTGCCATAAAGTGCTTTATACTTTTCGTTCCGTTCATCTGTGCCGAGCTGGTCAAAGTTGAAGATGTGGGCGCCGAAGATGAATTTGTGACTGACCTGCTCCACTTTGACATCGGTCCCGGCTTTCAGACCTTCGATCTTCCAGTCGGCATCTGCCTTGCGGTATTTTTCAATATTTTCATCGATCTGCTTCTGGACTTTCCCGTTCCAACGTTTCCAGTAGCCCGCCTTCATTGCTTTCTTCAGTTTTGCATCAAGTGCCATGGTCTGATCTCCTTATATTGATTAAAAATAGCCGCCTTTGGCAATGATCTCCTGAATGCTGTCGCCCTGACGCACCCAGGAAAAGATGTCGATCTCATTCTTATCGATTCCTTCCGCCCGGAGCAGAACGGGGTACGCGATCTCCCGGGGGATGCAGAGAACGCCGTCAATGTCCCCGAAAATAATATCGCCGGGGCGGACGGTCACCTTCCCGATTTTGACCGGGACCTGATAGTGGGTGATCATACAGCGCCCGAGGGAGCCGTTGCTGGTGCGGTACTTGTAGAACACGGGAAAATCCTGTTCCAGGATCTGCTTGGTATCCCGGATACCCCCGGCGATGACGGCACCGCGGATCTGCTTACTCTTGGCAGTGGCGGTCATCACGCCGCCCCAGAGAGAGGCTTCCGTATCGGCGGAAGTGTCCCAGACAACCACGCCTTCCGGTTTCATCTCATTCAGCATCTGCGCCCGGAATGTCATTTCGCCCTCGATCATCACGTTGGGGGCACTTTTGACCGTAAACGCCTCACCGCAGACCACCATGTGATCCCGCAGGGGCATAATGTCACTGGGCAGATTCTGGTCCAGCAGGCAATTTTCCCGCAGGACATCGTTGATACAGCCCGTGTAAAGTTTTTCGTAGCGTTCGCAGAGTTCCTTCACGGGAATGGGGAATTCCGTGGTTGGAATGTGCTGACGCAGCTTGATGAGTTTATCCAGCTTCATCAGCCCGGCTTCCTGCGCACGTTCGCGCATATCCTGCAATGATGGCATAAGTATTTCCTTTCCAATTATTTTAATTTCGTGTTAATGTAGAATCGTCCCGGATTTCTGCGGAAGGAGAACGAACCCTTTCTGCCGTCCTCTGCGATCACATCATAATCGCCGTAGAATCCTTTGAACACCACCTGCCCTTCCGCGTCGGACTCCGCATCCAGCTCGGTGTGCCATTCATTCGTGAAGAGATCCCGGATCATGTGGTAAGCGGGTTTCGGCGTGAAGTCGAACCGCAGCAGACCGCCGTGATAGTAATTTTCTCCGGCAGTCATATCCCCCGGCTCCGCATTATAAGCATAGCCATCAATGAGGTTCCAGTACAGGATCCCTTCCATGGCGGCATGGCTGAACCACATGGAATAGATGGTGCGGATGATCTCCGCCTGCAGTTCTTCATCTTCCGTCCCGTTGCTGTATGCCGGAATCGTAAGTTCTGTGATATGAAGGGGTTTTCCTAATTTTTCGTAAGTATCCATCACGTCATAGACCCGTTCCGGATCGTAGAATGGTGCGGCAAGTTCCGCCTCCTGCTCCGCTCGGTAGAACATGTGATACTGCATGCCGATGGAATCGATCCGCGCGCCTTTGAGCATGGCGCGTTCGATCTGCATGTAATAGGGGCTGCGGTCGTAGAAAAAATACTCTTCCTGCCAGATCCGGCTGTGGGCTTCATTGATAGCGAGACGGTTTGCAGGGAAATATTTTTCCGCCGTCTTGAAGCTCCACTCCACAAAATCAGGCTGGTGGTAGAACGGACAACGGAAACCGGTCCCCCCCCAGAAAGTTTCGTTGGTCACTTCCCAGAGATTGATCCGGTGTTTGTAGCGCTCCGCCAGTTCCGCAAAACGTTTTTCCAGCGCCAGCTTGATCCCGGTGATATCTTTCGGCGCCCATTCCGGTGTAAAGACGGCGTAGTTCAGACAGTGTGCCTTCGGTTCGATCCCGTTTGCTTCACAGAAATCCAGACACAGATCCGGAGCGGGTCTGCGGTAAACTTTCGGACTGTCCGCGGCGAACCGTGGTTTGCCCTGCTCTGGCTCCAGATCGCTCCAGTAAAAGGGCAGCGTGGCAATGTTGCAGCCTTCGGCAAAATATTTCAGGTACAACTGATTTTTCTCTGCGGAATCAAACTCATCCAGCATGAACAGGTTTGCCCCGTAACGGAACGCATGATTTTTCTGGACCAGCTTCACTTTTGTGCCGGAAAGTGCCTTGCCTTCTGCATCGGTCAGCGTCACATGGCCAACGCCTTTGCGATTGGTCTCGATCCCGTCTTTGATCCGGTCTTCCATGTAAGATCGCTTGGCATTGACAAAGCGCAAAACTTCATTCCGTCTGCTCATTTTTTTACCTTTCGTTGAAATGCCGCAAATCCAAAATTCGGTATTATTACTTTATTTTCAAATTGTTGTGCCTTTTTACTTTTAATAAAAACATCCATTCCGGCGGGGATGGCGATCTCCTGTGCCTCCTGTCCGAGGTTGATTGCACAGAAGATCTTTCCGCCGCGATTGAAGCACAGCACATCGTTTTCCACGCTTACCGCTTCCACACTTTCCTGATAAAGTTCCGGCGTATTGAGACGGAACTGTGTTAATGTTTTGATAAAATTCCGGCGTTCCTCCGCATTGCCGGAGCGGTCGATCGAAAACTCGCCGGGATTTGCAAAGATGCTGTGCCGCGCAGTATCGCAGAACTCCACGCCGTTGTAAAGAAACGGCACGCCATCCAGCATGAAGTCCATGAAGAGTAATGCCTCAATTCCTTCCGCGCCAATGACTTTTTCGATCCGGCTTTCGTAGCACTCGTTTGCAAAGTCGTGATTCTCAAAATAACGGGCGCAGGGATACGGGGTGAGCATCGGCGCAGTAATGGCAGAAACTTTTTCCTCTCCGGTCCGCAGGATCTCATGCCGGATCTGTGACCAGCTCCAGTGGTAATAGAGATCAAACACGCCCATCTGCAATTCATCTTCCCTTTGGGGAGAACCTTCACAGAACATGATCAGATCCGGCTTGATCTTCCGGAGTTCTTCCACTGCGGACTGCCAGAAATCCAGCGGAACTTTATCCCCCATATCGCAGCGGAAGCCATCAGCATCCAGTTCAAAAGCATAGTAACGCATATTGTCCAGCAGGTACTTGCAGACGGCGGGATTGGAAAAATCCAGTTCGGGGAACCGATATTCCGTTAAACCTTTTGCAAAGCCGGGATGAGCCTTCAGGAAAGAGGGTCCGGCGTGACAATAGACCAAATCCAGCAGCACCTTCATTCCCAGTGAATGAGCGGTGCGGATGAAAGATTTCATATCGTCTTCCGTACCGTATTCCGGGTCGATCTTTGTGTAATCGGAGATCCGGTAGGGGTTGCGGGGATTGTTGCAGCCGGAGGCGATCTGACGGGGCGACCAGTTCTCCTGAGCCATGTCATCATCCGCCACCGCCACAGGGCAGAGATAGAGGATCTTCACGCCCAGATCCGCCACTTCCGGCAGGCGTTTTTCAGCGGCGGCAATGGTCCCTTCCGGCGTAAATGGACGCAGAAAGAGCTGATAAAGTGTTTCACCGTTGATGCGTTTTTTATTGTTCATACGATCAGCTCCACTGGCGGTCGTTCGCCCATTCTTTGTCCCACTGTTCCGTGCTTTCCCACGCCACGGGGAAATCGGCGTGGAGTTTTTCCGCGATCAGTTCTTCGTTCAGCTCATCAAAGCCGAGACCGGGCTTGTCCGGCACAGCGATATAACCGTTTTCGATCTTCAGCGCGGGCTTGATGAGATCCGCCCACCAGGGCACATCCACGGAATGAACTTCCAGCGCCATAAAGTTCCGGGTCGCCGCCGCAACATGAACTGCCGCCATACAGGCAATGGGGCTTTCTGCCATGTGAATAGACATCTGAACGCCATGTTCTTCTGCAAGATCGCCGATCTTTTTTGTTTCCAGAATACCGCCCGCCGTCAGCACGTCCGGGTGAATCACGGCAAGCGAACCGCTCTGCAGCAGGGGCAGGAACGATTCCTTGAGATACATGTCTTCACCCGTCCCGATGGGAGTGGTTGTGGAGTTGGCAAGGCGGACATACTGATTGGTCATCTGCCAGGGTACAGGGTCTTCCATCCAGGCGAGATTGAATTTTTCCAGTCGCTTCGCCAGCTTGATGCAATCCTCCAGCGGGATATGCCCCAGATGGTCAATGGCGATGGGGCTCTCATATCCGGTCACGGCACGACATTCCGCCATGTAGTTCTCAAGATAATCCAGCCCGGTTTCGGTAATATGGATCCCGGTAAACGGGTGTGCGGTGTTAAAAAGATCGTATGCCTCCCCGCGCATGGCGCGGGGATCAATGGACCCGTGAGGCGTACTGAAAACGGTCTTTTTGTATTCCCGCATTTTTTCCAGAAAGCCCAGAGGCGCAGAGAGGGCTCCCGGCACATCCATCAACAGTTCGATCCCCAGATCCATTTTCAGGAAAGTATACCCCTGTTTCATCCGGTCGGCAAGAGCTTTCCCCATATCACGTCCGCCGCCTTCGGAATCGGTATCGCAGTAAATCCGGATCTTGTCACGGTACTTTCCGCCGAGGAGCTGCCACACAGGAACGCCCCACGCCTTCCCCGCAAGGTCCCACAGCGCGACTTCGATCCCGCACACGCCACCCGCCTGACGGGAATCACCGCCGAACTGTTTGATCCGGCGGAAAATTTTCTCCACATTGCAGGGGTTTTCTCCAAGAATACGGCTCTTGAGCATGGCGGCATAAGTCCGGCTGGAGGCATCCCGCACCTCGCCATAACCAATCAAGCCCTGATTGGTATAAATCTTGATCAACGTACAACGTTTCGGTGCGCCATCAATATCTGCAAAACGGACATCGGTGATCTTCAATGTGGAAGGATCGATTTCAGGATTCATATTTTATCCTTTCTCTATTATGATAAAAATTGTTTTTGAGCTTGAACAAGGGCTTTCAGCAGATCTGGCAGCCGTTCCGGTGAAAAATCCTCTGCCACGCCAAGCAGGGTCAATGCCGCAACGATCTTTCCCTCCAGATTCCGCAACGGAACAGAAAGTGCCCCGATCC
>JAGAPM010000124.1 GCA_017623265.1 Lentisphaeria bacterium
GATCGGAGAAGTAAGAGTGCATGGAGTGTCCCAATTCGTGGGCAAGCGTAAACACGGATTCCAGATCATCCGAGTGATTCAGCAGCAGATAGGGCGGCGTACGGTAGTAGCCCCAGGAATAAGCGCCGGATCGTTTGCCGCGGCACTCCCGGATATCGATCCAGCGATCTGTGAAGGCATGTCCGAGAATATCGCAATAGGTTTCGCCGAGAGGCTGCAGGGCGCGTTTGACCAGTCGCTCCGCCTCCTCCCACGGGATGGTCTGCACGGATTCCGGCACCAGCGGGTTCATAATGTCATACATGGAGATTTTTTCCATGCCCATCACATCGGCACGCAGTTTGAAATACCGGTGAAGTGACGGCAGGTATTCGTGGACCGTATCCACCAGATTGTCATATACGGCAATGGGAATGTTATCACCCGCAAGCGCCATTTCCCGTGCAGAAGAATAATTGCGCAGTTTTGCCTCAAGGGCACCGGTCTTTACAGTTCCGTCAAGAATGGAGGCATAAGTATTGATGAGAGACTTATAGGTATCGTAGCAGGAATCATACGCTGCCTTACGGACGGAACGATCCGGATTTTCCAGAAAATGTGCGTAGTTTCCATTGGTGATTTCAATCTCTCCACCTTTGCCGTCCGGGATCTTCGGGAAGCGCATATCCGCATCATGCAGGGCGCCGAAAACATGATAGGATGTGGCAAGGGCATCTGCAGACATGCCGAGGATCCGTTCTTCGGCGGCGGAAAGGGTGTGTTTACGCTGGCGTTCGGTTTCATCCAGTGTCCGCTTGTAAAAAGCCAGTTCCGGTGCCGACCGGAAAGATTCAAACGTTTCTTGCGGGATCGCCATCAGCTCCGGATCAAACCAAGCTGTCTCCCCGGCGATCTCTGCCCCCTTGGCATTGACCCGGTCCCGACGGGCGGAATTGACGGGATCAGCCGTATTTTCATCCCGTTTCAGGCAGGCATAGACCCGGACTTTTTCGCTGAGGCTGTCCAGTTCATCCGAGGCACGGAAGGCATCCCGCAGCACGGCGGGGGATTCCGCCAGACGGCCTTTGAAGGTCAGGAATGCCGCCAGCAGATCATCCAGTTTTGCAAAATCTTTTTCCCAATCTTCCACGCTTGCATAGAGCGCAGTCAGATCCCAGCAATCTTTTTCGTTCAGTTCCGAACGGTTTTTTATAGCCGATTCCATGAGCCATCACCTCGTTGTCTGTCTGTTAATAATGTAAGAATATAGCACGCGTGCAAAAAAAATCAAAGAAGAAGAAGAAAAAAATTCGACTTGATTAATTCGATTTCCGATGTATATTAAAGGAATAAACATCAAAAAACAACAAACATAAAGAAAGAGATAAAATCATGAGCGAATGTACACACAATTGCGAAACCTGCCACTCCAAATGCGCTGAACGTCAGGGTGAAATGCCGCCCTCCCGTCTGGATAAGATCAAGCACAAACTGCTGGTTCTCTCCGGCAAAGGCGGCGTTGGCAAAAGCACCATGGCAGCCGGTCTTGCCGTTTCTCTTGCCAAAGCCGGTTACAAAGTGGCGCTGCTGGATGTGGATTTTCACGGTCCCAGCCAGCCGACTCTTTTCGGTCTGAAAGATCATCGGCTGGACGGTGATGAAGAAGGGATCAATCCCGCCGAAACGGCATCCGGGGTAAAACTGGTCTCCCTCGGTCTGCTGGTGGATAACAGCAACGCCGCCGTGATCTGGCGCGGCCCTGCCAAGATCGGCGTTCTGAAACAGCTTTTTGAAGAAGTCAACTGGGGCGACGATCTGGACTATCTCGTGCTGGACTTCCCCCCGGGAACCGGCGATGAAGTTCTCTCCGCATGCCAGATGATCCCCGGCGATAAACAGGCTGTGATGATCACCACGCCGCAGGAAGTCTCTCTTGCCGACTGCCGGAAGTGTCTGGACTTCTGCCGTCAGGTCAATGTACCGGTGCTGGGGATCGTGGAAAATATGAGCGGGTTCATCTGCCCCAACTGCAACACGAAACACGCCCTCTTCTCCTCCGGCGGCGGACAGCTCCTCGCCGATGTCCACGGGATCGATCTGATCGCACAGGTACCGCTGGATCCTGCATTCCTTCAGAACTGCGACAACGGCAGGATCGCCGAAGGGATCGAAGCCTCTCCGGCAGTGGCAGCCGAACTGGCAAGCGCAGTGGCAGCGATCAAAAATGCCACGCAGAAGGAAGATTGACCGTAAATACCAGTCGATCCTTATTCAGAAAGACACTCAATGCGAAGCGCAGCAAAACTGCACTTCGCATTTTTTTATGCGGCAAAAGCCCGTTTTCTGCCTGACGGATGTCAGAACTGAATAAAACTGGGAGCGGCAGCCGGTGCCGGTTTCGGTGCAGGAGCCGGTTTCGGAGCAGGTGCGGGTGCGGGTGTGACCGGAGCAACCGGGGCAGGAGCGGCGACCGGTTTTGCAGCAGGGGCGGGAGCGGGTGCGGGTGCGGCGGCAGGCTTTGCGGTCTGTGCCGGAGCGGCATCGTTGGTCTTTGCCGGAGCAGTTCCGGCAGGTTGAGCAGCCGGAGCGGCTTGCGCAGCACGTGTCATTTCCGCAAAAGTCATTCCGTAAGAACCGCCTTTTTCATCGGCAAACTTTTTGGCATCGGCTGCCGAGGTAAAATCCCGATTGACCGGCAGCAGACGGAACCGGAGAGTATCAGAACCAATCTTGGAAGCGACATCGGCGAAGGTCCGTTCCAGAGTGAGCGGCACCAGAAGGCTGCCGTCATTGCCCAGGATCCGGTTGGCGGAAACGGCAAAAAGCAACCGCACCGGAATCAGAGGATCACGCTGTTCCGGCAACTGCCAGAATTCATCCTTCATAGAGTAGACCGTATCTCCGATGGCAACTGCAAGGCACGGATACGTTTCCCCGGCGGATTTCAGTACAAATTCGAAGCGGGAAAGACCTCTTTTTTCCGGCAGCGTGAGAATGATCTGCGCCCAGCAGGTCTTATCACCAAAAGGGGAAACATCGTGAGGATTCACATCATTCAACGCCGGTTTTTTATCGGCACTGATCTCGGCACAGATCACTTCTGCAAATTCTCTGCGGATCTTGTACTTTCCAACCACCGGAGCTTCAACTGCGGCGGCAGGGGCGGCTGCAACAGGCTGTCCACCTGTGACCGGGGTGACCGGAGGAGCCGGGGCAGCAGAAGTAATCGGAGTAATTTGAGCAGCAAGAGTCAACGCCGCAACAGAGGCAAACGCGGCAAGACACATTTTCATCCAAAAAATTTTCATATTTCTCTCCATCGCAATTTTTTCATCATTTCTGTTATAAATTTAGCAAGGTTTCTTCTTTTGTCAAGTGGCGAGTTGCATTTTTTCCAAATCAGGAGTATATTATCCCGAACTTTAACCGATGGAGGATCTTGCCATGACAACACCGCTGAACACACTTTCCAGCAAAAAACTGCTGGTCTCCCCTTCTATGCTCGCCTCGGATTTTGCCGCTCTCGGAGCTGAACTCAAAGCCATTGAAGCCGGTGGAGCAGACATGGTCCACCTGGATGTAATGGATGCCCATTTTGTGCCGAATCTGACCATTGGTCCGGCGTTGATCGCCTCGCTGCGCAAACACTCCACGCTACCCTTCGATGTACATCTGATGATGACCGATCCCCTGCCCTATATCGGCGCTTTCGCCAAGGCGGGCAGCGATCATATCACGTTCCACATTGAAGCGGACTCCGATATCGCTGAAACGATCAAAGCGATTCACGATGCCGGTCTTTCCGCCGGACTGACCCTGAAACCCGGCACGCCGGTGGAAACCCTGTTCCCCTATCTCAACGATGTGGAAATGGTCCTTGTCATGACTGTGGAACCCGGGTTCGGCGGGCAGAAATTCATGGCGGATCAACTGGAAAAAGTCCGCAAACTCCGTGCCGAACTGGACCGGACCGGAAACACCGCCTGTCACATTCAGGTTGACGGCGGACTTGACAGCAGCAATGTGGAATCCGCCGCTGCCGCCGGAGCCAATGTAATCGTTGCAGGGACCTCC
>JAGAPM010000125.1 GCA_017623265.1 Lentisphaeria bacterium
CCCTCACGAGCATCACAATTCCAGACAGTGTTACCAGCATCGGGCATGGCGCGTTTTCCGGCTGCAGAGCCCTCTCAAGCATCACGATCCCGGACAGTGTTACCAGCATTGGGAGTGGCGCGTTTGAAGACTGCTCTTCCCTCTCAAGCATCACGATCCCGGACAGTGTGACAAGCATTGGAAATTATGCATTTCGGGGGTGCCGATCCCTTTCGAGTATCACAATTCCAGACGGCGTAACAAATATTGGGTATATGGCATTTGCGAACTGCACCGCCCTCACAAGCATCACAATCCCAGACAGTGTTACCAGCATCGGATATAATGCGTTTGCAGGCTGCTCTTCCCTCACGAGCATCACAATCCCAGACAGTGTTACCAGCATCGAATATTGTGCGTTTTTAAACTGCTCCTCCCTCACGAGTATCACGATTCCGGACAGTGTGACAAGCATTGGATATGCTACATTTAAGGGGTGTCGATCCCTTTCGAGCATCACGATCCCTGACAGCGTAACAAGCATAAGTGACAGTGTATTTCAGGGGTGCAGTAATTTGAAAACGCTTACCATTCCCAAACATTTTACAATTTCGCATGCGAGGGCGAGGGCGTGGTTTGGTTCCGAAGTAATCCCTTCCGGCTGTAAAATCATACACAAGTAAAGGATATTCCGGCGTTGTTTTATCAGGGACCGGGTTTGCTTTTTGGAAAAAGTATGATATATTAATACTCAAGTCGGCGTTGCCGGGTCCGCCCGGGACAATGATGAAGCAAAAAATCTTTCAACCTTCTTGAACGGAATCCCGGACCGATGGCACACTGCCGGAGGCAAAGGTCACCGGAGAAAAGTCGGTCTCAAGCCTGCTGTTTTCCGTTGTCTCCCGGGTGGAGGAAGCAAATATGGAAACGGAAGCAGAAAACCGCATTGCGCTGGCGGGGATCATTGTGGAAGATCCGGCGGCAGCCAATGAAGTCAACCGCATCCTGCACGATTTCTCCCAATGGATCGTGGGCAGAATGGGGATCCCCTACCGCAGCCGCGGTGTCAGCATCATCAGTGTTGTTCTTGACGCACCCCAGCCGGTGTTGAGTTCGCTCTCCGGCAAACTGGGCATGGTGGATGGCGTCAGTGTCAAGACCGTCTGTTCCAAAGCAAACAAGTGATCAAAATCCAACAGGAGTTTTAATATGTACGACCCGAAATCAAGCAAAGCGGAAGAATTCATCTGCCATGAGGAAATTCTGGATACCCTCGCCTTCGCGGAAACGAAGAAACAGGATAAGGAATATATCGACAGCATCATCACCAAAGCCGAACAGTGCAAAGGTCTGACCCACCGGGAGGCACTGGTGCTGCTGGACTGCGAACTGCCGGAGGAAAACGAACGGATCTTTGCCCTGGCAAAGCGGATCAAACAGGAGATCTACGGCAACCGGATCGTGATGTTTGCGCCGCTGTACCTCTCCAATTATTGCGTCAACGGCTGCCTGTACTGTCCTTATCATTATAAGAATAAACATATCCCCCGCAAAAAACTGACGCAGGAGGAGATCCGGGCGGAGGTGATCGCTCTTCAGGACATGGGCCACAAGCGTCTGGCGCTGGAAATGGGGGAAGACCCGGTCAACAATCCCATCGAGTACATGCTGGAAAGCATCAAAACGATCTACTCCATCAAACATAAAAACGGAGCGATCCGCCGGGTCAATGTGAACATCGCCGCCACCACCGTGGAAAACTACCGGAAACTGAAGGATGCCGGGATCGGAACTTACATCCTGTTTCAGGAGACTTATAATAAAAAGGAATATGAGCGGCTGCATCCCACTGGTCCGAAGCACGACTACGCATGGCACACGGAAGCCATGGACCGCGCTATGGACGGCGGGATCGATGATGTAGGCTGCGGCGTTCTTTACGGGCTCGGAACCTATCGCTACGATTTTGTGGGACAGCTCATGCACGCGGAACATCTGGAAGCCGCCAAGGGGGTGGGCCCCCATACCATCAGCGTCCCCCGGATCCGTCCGGCAGATGACATTGATGCCAAGGATTTCCCCGATGCCCTCAGCGATGACATTTTTGAAAAACTGGTTGCCGTTCTGCGGATCGCCGTTCCTTACACAGGGATCATCATCTCCACCCGGGAAAGCCGGAAGGCACGGGAACGGGTGCTGGCGGTGGGTGTCTCCCAGATCAGCGGCGGATCCCGTACCAGCGTGGGCGGTTACACCACCGAAGAACGGCACGATGAAACAGCGCAGTTCGATATCAGCGACACCCGGACGCTGGATGAAGTGGTGAACTGGCTGCTGAAGTTGGGCTATATTCCTTCTTTCTGTACCGCATGCTATCGGGAAGGACGGACCGGAGACCGGTTCATGCAGCTGGCAAAAAACGGTCAGATCGCCAACTGTTGTCTGCCAAACGCCCTGATGACTCTGAAGGAATATCTGGAAGATTACGCTGCTTCGGAAACCCAGATGCTGGGGGAAGATGTGATCCGGAAAGAAGTGGAAAGTATCAAATCGGACAAAGTCCGTTCCATTGCAAAAGAATATCTGAAGGAACTGCACGACGGCAAACGGGACTTCCGTTTCTGATCGGGAGATGCAAAAAAATAAAAAAAAATATTTTTTGCAATTTTTTTCAGACTTTGATTTGCAAAACAGAAAAACGGTGATAAATTATTAGTTCCGAGCGTTATCATCAGGAAACGTGGACCCTGTTGATCATTCCAAGCGCTGCGGAAAAAGTAAAGAATGAACCCGTAATCTATCGAAAATACGGGGTCGTTTGTTGTAAAAACAGTCAAAAACATTAAGAAGAATGAGGCTGACATGAAAGTTACGTCGTCGATCAAACGCAGGTGCGAATCCTGTCAGATCATCAAAAGAAAAGGCGTGATCCGGGTGGTTTGCACCAATCCGCGCCACAAACAGAAACAAGGCTAATCGGAGAATCGCAAGATGCCCAGAATTTTAGGTGTAGACATTCCGGTCAACAAGCGTGTTACTTACGCGCTCCAGACGATTTATGGTATCGGCCCCGCAATTGCCGCTGAAATTGTTGAAAGAGCAAAGATCGATCCGCAGATCAAAGCAAGCGAACTGACGGACGAAAACATTGCTGCGATTACCGTTCTGCTTCAGAACGATTACACGGTTGAAGGTGACCTGCGCCGTGAACTGGTGACGAACATCCGTCGTCTCCAGATCATCAACAGCTACCGTGGCATGCGCCACAAAAAGGGTCTCCCCTGCCGTGGTCAGCGTACCCGCACGAACGCCCGTACGAGAAAAGGTAAGAAGATCACCGTCGGTGCTATCCGTGACAAAACTCAGCGTCGTGTTGCAGCGTCCGCAGCGGATGCAAAGGCAGCAGGAGCCGCTCCGGCTCAGGGCGCCAAGAAGAAGTGATCTGGTTGACAGGTCACCCTTAAACGAGCAAAGATACTATCGAAAGGTTATCAAACGATTATGGCTGAAGAAATCAAGGAAACCGCCGTTGAGGCACAGGCTCCTGCAGCAGAAACCGCTGCTCCTGCCGCTGCTGAAACGAAGCGTAAAAAATCCGGCAGATATGTTCCGTCCGGAATCGCCTATGTTCAGGCGTCGTTCAACAATACGAAAGTCACTTTCACCGACCTGCACGGCAACGTTCTGAGCTGGTCCACCGGTGGTAAGAACGGCTTCAAAGGCTCCCGCAAGAGTACTGCTTACGCAGCACAGGTTGTGGCAGCTGATGCTGCGAAGAAAGCAGAAGCCCTCGGCATGAAGGAAGTGGAAGTCCGCATCAAAGGTCCCGGCGCTGGTCGTGAATCTGCTGTCAGAGGCATTGCTTCTGTCGGCATGGAAGTGATTGCCATTAAGGATATCACTCCGGTTCCGCACAACGGCTGCAGACCGCCGAAGCGTCGTCGTGTCTGATATATAACCGGACCGCTTGACCTATTCTTTGATGAAGGAGCGGTTCGGAACATATCCGTGCTAAGATTAAACTAACAATCCGGAGGATTATACAAATGGCTGCTGCATCCAATTTCCCGATGCCCCAATCCATTGTGATGGACAAGGCGACTGCTACTGACAAATATGCGAAGTTTGTTGCTGCCCCGTTCCAGAGTGGTTTTGGTCACACGGTCGGCAATGCGTTGCGCCGGGTGCTTCACTCCTCGCTGGAAGGAGCTGCGATCTCTGCGGTCCGCATTGCGGGCACCACGCATGAATTTGCTTCTTTGCCGAGCGTTGTGGAAGATGTGACTCAGATCATTTTGAATCTGAAGAAAATTAAACTGAATCTGAATTCAGATCAGCCCAAGACACTTGAGATCCGTAAGAAGAAAGCCGGTCCTGTGCTGGCAGCGGACATCATCAGTGATGGCACTGTTGAAATCCTGAATCCGGATCAACTGATCTGCACGCTGGACAAAGATGTTCCGTTCAGTGCAGAGATTGAAATTGCCAAAGGCAGAGGCTGGTGTCCTGCCGAGCGCAACAAGCGCCCGGATCACCCGCTGGGAACGATCTGCGTGGACTGCCTGTTCAGCCCTGTGACGCATGTGAGCTACAAGGTCGGTGCGGCACGCGTCGGTGAAGAAACCGAAATGGACAGTCTGACGCTTGAGATTGAAACTGACGGCAGAATTTCGCCGAAAGATGCTCTTGAAAAGGCAGCGAAGATCCTGAAGGATCATCTGAAGCCGTTCCTGGGCGCTCAGGCCGGGGAAGGCGATGCTCTCTCCAACATCAGCGAAGAAGAACAGAAGATGTTCAAACAGCTGACGCAGGATGTGGAAGTGCTTGATCTTTCCGTCCGTGCGATGAACTGCCTGAACAATGCGGGGATCAAACTTCTGGGCGATCTCTGCATGAAGAGCGAATCCCGTATGCTCAAGTACCGCAACTTTGGTAAGAAGTCTCTGGATGAGATCAAAGAAAAACTCGCGGACCTGAATCTTTCGCTGGGCATGACCTTCAGCGAAGAACTTTCCAATGCAATCCTGGCAGAGGCGGAACGCGCCAAAGCCGTTAAGAAGGAGGAGGCGTAATCCCATGCGTCACAAGAAACATACAGCGAAACTGAACCGCAACTGCGGTCATCGTAAAGCCATGCTGGTGAACCTGGCATGCAGCCTGATCGAACACGATCAGATCAAGACCACGGTTGTCCGTGCGAAAGAACTGCGCCGTTTTGTTGAACGGCTGATCACCACCGCCAAGGGCGGCGATACCGTTCACCACCGTCAGCTTGCTTATGCAACGCTGAAGATCAATACTCCGATGGAAAAGGTTCAGACCAAGAAGATGGTTCTGGACAAGCTTTTCACGGATCTTGCTCTGCGTTTTGCAAAGCGCCCCGGCGGTTACACCCGCATCATCCGCCTTGCACACCGTCTTGGTGACGGCGCCCAGATGTGCCTGATCCAGTTTGTGGAAGCGGACGCAGCAGAAGCAGCGGCTGAATAAGCCACTTCATTCTTTCAGACTGCAAAGCGCGGAGTCCGATGAGGGCTTCGCGCTTTTTCTGTTACAAAAAGGAAAACGGAATGCGGCTTCTATTCACGATCATCGTATTGAACCTGGTATTGATCCCCCTGTTCTGGCTGCTGCCGACGATTTACCGGATCCATGCTTATACCGTCACTGCAATCACAGATGCGGTCTTGTACATCCTGTTGACGATTCTGTTTTTTATCCGTCTTCATCGCAGCTCCAGAGATGCGGAATCCGGCATGACATTGCGATTTGTATTTTTACAGCTGTTGCTTCTGTTCAGTCTTTTTCTCTTTAAGCTCTCCGGCTTTTTACTGCTGAAGCACATTATCTAAAAAAAAGCCACTTTTTTTGCCAAATGGCTTGCAAACTGCAATTTTTGCGCTAAATTTTCCCTGTGACAAAAAAACAATGTTTTACTAACCCCCTCACATAAGGAGTAAAAAATGGATATTGCATCTTATTGCAAGGAAACTCTGGATCAACTTCCGCAGAACTGGAATGAAGTTGTGGCTGAATATAAGGAGGCTGCAGCAGGAAAAGAGATCGGAGGCATTCTGCAGGATTGGATTGAAATTCTCAAAAAAGATTATCTGAACTTTGACGGCACCGTCAGCCGTAAAGATTATGCGTATTATTTTCTGCCGGCATTCATTGTCTGCCTGATTCCGGTCATCGGACCTCTTGCGCTGCTTCTCCCGAACATTGGTTTCGGCATCCGGCGTCTGCGTGACCTGAACCTTCCGATCTGGCTGATCCTTCTTCCGGTCATTCCCGTGGTCGGCATGATTGCCTTGTTGCTTCTCTTTTTGAGAAACAAGTAAAGATCGTTTACAGTTTTCTTTTACCGGACTTGTTCAACAACAGAGCAAGTCCGGTTTGTTTTTTTACAGATCAGCGGTGCAGGAGTTTCCAGACACGATAGAATTCGGACATACCCCACGCCTGCGCATCGCATCCCCGGGGCTTGTGGGGAGCGTTTCCGTCCACGATTTCCGGCAGTTGTGCGATGCATCCGTTATCCATGAGTGTCACCATGGATGCAAGATAGGCACATGCCGTCTTTTTACCGTCTTCGCCATAGACCATATAATATGCTTCCGGGAACGAAGGGAAAGGCCATGTCCATGCAGTGCCGTTGTGATATGCCGGTTTTCTGCGTGTATCTTCATCGCCCTCATAGGTTCCGAAGTACGGTCTGTTGGGATTGTTCAAGCATCTGCCATCGGCGCCGTACACGGGGAGAGCATATTCTGTATTTCTGTCAGCCAGGGAGCGGATCGCACCGGGAATCAGCAGGGCTGAACATGCGTCCAGGATTCCGGCAGCCAGTTTTTTGTCTTTGATGGCGCCCAATGTGATCGCGAGGAGCTGATTGGAGCGCAGATGGTCATCAGCCACAGCTTTTGCGGCAGGCACGCCTCTGGAGCAATGAAGGCAATCGGAAAGATAATTTTTTCCGGGCAGTTTGAAAAATTTGAGGATCGAAAGCCGGACCTGAGCCGCACGCTCCTGCCAGACTGTCGCCCCGGTCACTTCTGCAAGGAAGGAGAGAGCAGCGAACCAGAGTGCCTGAATTTCAATGGGATATCCTTCCCGTGGTGTTCCGGCGGGATAGTTCGTATCCATCCATGTAAAGTGCGGCGGACTGAACATGAGGAAGCTTTCGGGATCCACACTGATCCCGTTTTCCGTTCCCCGGATCAGCCCCTCCGCAAGGTGTTCCAGAACCTGTTTGAAGTTCTGTCCATCCCGGACGGGAGTTTCCAGAAAATCCCGATTACCTTCAGCACGGCACAGATCGGCGGCGGCGGTAAAGAGCCATAGAGGAGCATCGGAAGTATCCCGATTTGCGGCATTATTACCGGAAATCATATTAGGAATGGTTCCGTTCTCTTCAAAACGTGTGAACTGAATCAGGATTTTTTTCACATCATCCCTGAAACGGGGGGCTGCGATGAGTCCGCGAGCGGCGATCAGCGTATCCCGTCCCCAGTCCAAAAACCATGGATAACCTGCGATAACGGTTTTCAGATCATCCCGTTTGACGACAAACTCTCCGAGGGAATGGAGTGCGATTTGCTCAATATTGTTTCCGATGCAGTTGAACGGCTCCTGTTCCTGTGCGGCAGGAAGAATTTTTCTCTGCGTCTGCGGGGTGATGATCTGTCCGGTGATGTATGCGGTCTCATTTCCGGACAGAGAGAATCGGAATGCACCGGGGCTGAACAAATCGCTGTCCGGATCAAGTCCGCGTGCTGCTTCGTTTTCCATCCAGTTCATATAAAGCCATTCATCCTTGCGTTTGAATGTTCCCTCGGAACAAGTCAGAGAAAGGATACGATCGGGTGCGGGAGCAAAATCGAAACCATGTTCATGGGTTGTGATCTGATCCTTCCAGTAATGTTCCGGTCCCTGTGCCGCTTTGGTATTGTAATGGAAATTGCGGTCCTCGATATCGGGTCTGATAATGATCTGGACGGGGATCTGATCCGGCAGCCGTTTCTGTGCCTGGCAGGCTTTTCTGTGTACGGTCAGGATCACTGCATTTTCACCCTGCACGATTTCCATTTTGATATTCAGTTCCAAAAACAGCCCGGTACCGACAGGGATGTGATATTCCCACACCCCGCCGCCATCGGCAGCAAGATGGAAGGAATGAAGGTGTTCGTGTTTGACTTCCTGACGGCGTGCATGCCAGAGGACCCAGATACGGATTCTGCGCCACATAATATGCCGGTCTTCCGGATATTCCGTACTGAGATTAGCCAAAAGGATCGCATCGTACCGGCTCTTGAGCTGCTCCAGCTCCATGCGCTGATGGATGAGGGCACCACGACCATTCGCCTGCATGAACGCTCTGCTGTGACCATAGATGGCATTGCGGTTGAAACGGACAACCGCCTCTTTCACATCCTCCGGCAACAGCATCAGGACAGAGCTGCCGGCCTGCGAGCGCTCCTGTGCGTAGGAGCGAATCTGGAAGATCAATCTACGCGAACACTCCGGTTCCGGCAGGGGCGGGATCAAGACAAAATATCTGCCGCTTTCATCCTTCATAGCGATGGCGCGCGCCAGGACTTTTTCGCCATTTTCATCCAAAATCCGGCAACGGAACCGATGGAGTGCTGTGGCAAAAAGAGCGGTATCCGGAGGCAGCATCACGTCCC
Source organism: Lentisphaeria bacterium (assembly GCA_017623265.1). GTDB lineage: Bacteria > Verrucomicrobiota > Lentisphaeria > Victivallales > UBA1829 > SIG77. The sequence continues at coordinate 8,667 of JAGAPM010000125.1, forward strand.
GGTTCAGATCCTCGGGGAACTGCCAATGAACAAAGGGGCTTCTGCCGGAATTGCCCGTAAGATCCTGCATGAACTGTTCGGGCGAACGGAGAAGTGCAGCAGCAGCCGAAGCATGATCGAACGCCGGCTCCAGTACAGCAGACCGTCTATGCCATGCGGTCATCTGGAGTGCCACGGTTTTCGCTTCCTGCATGGTCAGGACATCTGTTGCCAAATCGTAGTCTGTTTCAGCGGCAGCGATCTGATCCAGCCAGCTTCTGCTGCAGGAAATGCAGACAAACTTTGCTGCCCCCAGCACAAGACGCAACTTATTTTCCGGGGTTCTTGCCAAAGTGATATTTTTTCCGGAGATGAGATCCAGCGCCGTACAGGATGTCAGTTCCGGCGTATAAGTGGCACTCCATTCCAATGTGGCAGTCCGTTCACAATCCAGATTGACAGCGACCAGCAAATCATTTCCGGTTCCATCGGACCGTGAGAACAGGATGGCATTGACGCCACCGCAATCCAGGAATTCCATCATTGCACCGTTCCGGAAAGCGGGGTGAAGAGCCAGCAGCAGATTGAGTCTCCGAATCAGGGAGTTCTGGTTTTCTTCAGCCCCCCAGTTCAAGGCGGAAGCCTCATGGACATCGATCTTCTGTGTGGCAAACCATTCCACCCCGTTTGCGAAACCAAAGGCTCCTGAAACGGAACTGAGAGCGGAAAGAGCCGTACGCATGGAAGCATATTGGCGGGAAGTGGCGGCAAGACGGTTGTTGTCGTGCGTTTCTGCATAATGGATCATCAGGCCATTTCCGGAACTTTCGCTCCAAGCATACCGCAGATACCCTTCGATCTGCTCCCGGGAATAGTTCTGAAACAGTTCAGAGTACGCCCAGTTCAGATTCGCCTGATCCAACAGCGCTCTTGTTACAGCAGGATCACCGCCAAGACCCTCCAACAGGAAAATCGTTTCCGGGAATTCCTGCCGGACCCGGGCGGTAATGTACTCCCATGCGGGTGCAGGGATCATGTAGCCGGCATCGCACCGGAAGCCGTCCACCCCTCTGCGACACCATACGAGGAAGACATCTGCCAGATATTTCCAGAGATCCAGTTTGCTGTGATCCAGTTCAGTCAGATCGCCCCATGTAATGCCCCATGCGCCGGGGGAATGGATCGTTCCATCCGGCTCCCGGACGAGCCAATCGGGATGAGTCTCATGGAGTTTTGCAGCCCATCCGGTATGATTGATGGCGATATCGATAAAAAGTTTGGCATCCCGCTTGTGGATTTCATCCGCCAGTTCAATAAACTGATCCAGCGGGGTTGCTTTGCGGTCGAACTCCGCCAGCGCGGGGTCGATTGCCGTAAAATCAAGGGAAGCATACGGACTGCCGAAACGCCCCATTCTGCCATAGACGGTAGGGGTTGGATTGACCGGCAGCAGATGGATGATCCGGCATTTGAGATGGTTCACAATATGATCCAGTTCGCCGATCAGATCCCGGAACGTACCGGAACCGGGGATAAGCGCATATCCATTCTCATCGAACTTCAGCAGCTCCTCCTGCGTAATTCCTTCCGCCAGAGATGAAACGGATTTGTTTTTGTTCTCACCGAACTGCCGGACAAAGGCACAGTAAACACTGTTCGAACAGCACTAAGCGGCAGGCTCCACATTTATATGCACATTATGCCCTTCCGCCCAGACCGTTTCCGATCCGTCATCCGGCACAAAGGAACACTTGCACTCAAAGTGTCCGGGTTCGGTCAGAGCAAGGCGTATGGAGAAGGTATAATCATTGATTTTCTGCATGGGGATGTCAGACCAGTCCGCACCACCGGCAGTGATCCGCTCCTCCACTTCTTCAATGATCTCCGCTCTGCGTATTGCTGCATTGCCGAGATTGGTGCAAAGAAATGCTTTACCGGGAACGATCTTTCCGGTAAGCTGCACTTGAAATTCCATCGTATCGCCGGTATAGCGGATCAGATGTTTTCCTGTTTCGGGAAATTGTTTGATCTTCATACTCTTTCTGCCTTATCCAAAGGGGGATCAATCCGCAAAGATCAGCTCTTTGACCCTGCCCTGTTTCTTTCTCAACCGTACTTCAAAGACCAGCGGATCTGCCTTGGCAGACCGCAGATTCAGTTCCACTTTCACCGCCAGACGACGCTCCACCTTCTTCAGCGGTTCCGTCAGCAGGATCTCCGCCGGCACATCCAGCATCAGATAATTCCCCGGTGCGAGAGCCACCGGCTGACGTTTCGGGTTCTTTTCCTTTTTCCCTGCAGGCCAGATCTGCTTCCAAGCCAGATCCTCCAATTTTTCTCCGCGGCGTTTGAGCGGTGCAATACTGATCCGGATATTGTTCCGTTCCTCCTGAAACCATTCGTCAAGCGAGATAACTTCCAGATTGTTCCGGTTCAACACTTTGAAACTCAAGATCGCCGGTGTGAGCTTTCCCTCTTTCACAAAGAACACATCATCCTGCAGACCGCGCTGAAGGGTCAGAGGTTCTTCCACTTTTGGAAATATCTTTGCTGTTTCGGGATCCACAAGCAGGTAATCCGGTTTGCTATCATCTTTTTTTCCTTTCGCAAAACCGGGCAGAGCAAGGGTTGCAATCAACAGCAGAAAAAACATCTTTTTCATTCTGAAATGTTGCCTTTCTTCTGCCGAAACGGCAGATTTCATATTTTTTTTGCATTTTATAAATATAATGGCTTGAATCTTAATATCAAGGGCGTATTGTTATAGAATGAAAAATTTTTTACGGATCAGCTGATATGAAAAACAATCCCAGACTTGCCCGGAAAACTCCGCCGGTCGCTACGATCCCGATCAAAGTGATCGAGCCGGAAGATGAAACACTGCAGCTCTTCCTCCGTTTCCTGGAGGGAGAACGGAATGCTTCCGCACACACGATCAACTCCTACCGGATCGACATTCTCCAATTCGCCGAGCTTTCTCTTGACTGCAAGGCAGATCAAAAACAGATCCCGTGGACCAGTGCGACTGTCGCCGATGCCCGTTGCTTCGTGGTCAAACTGCAGGAAAACGGCGTGGGAAAAACCTCAACGACACGAAAACTTTCCGCTCTGCGCAGTTTCTACCGCTTTCTGGAACGGGAAGACATCACCGACCAGAATCCCTTTTCCGGTCTCACCTCCCCCAAACGGGAAAAACTGCTGCCGAAATTCATGACCGTCAAAGAAGTGGATAAACTTCTGGGCGCTCCCGCAGCATACTGGCAGGAACGACTGGCAAACGGCGTGGCAATGACCGAAGACAGCGCCGAACTGGGTGAAACCCGGGACGCCGCCATTCTGGAAGTCATCTACTCCGGCGGATTGCGTATCAATGAGGCAATGGGGCTGAACATGGGGGATCTTGATCTGTTTTCCGATGTGATGATGATCCGCGGAAAAGGGAAAAAAGAACGCTACGCCGCACTGGGCGCACCTGCTGAACGGGCATTGCGTGCCTACTTTCAGGTCCGCGCCATGTACACTTCCGACCGTTCAAAAAATGCACCGGTCTTTGTCAATAAGCACGGACAGCGCCTGACCGCACGCAGTTTTCAACGGAATTTCAAGGAATATCTCAATCAGGCGGGCTTACCTTCAGATATGACGCCTCATAAGCTGCGCCACTCGTTTGCGACACATCTTCTGGATGCGGGCGCAGATCTGCGGAGTGTTCAGGAATTGCTGGGACATGAAAATCTCAGCACGACCCAGATCTATACCCACATCACCACGGAACGGATGAAACGGATCTACAACGCCGCCCACCCCCGTGCGTAAAAACGGGCAACTTGTCACAGTTTAAACACACAAACAACTGCGCCATTTTGTCACACAATCCATTTTTTTCATACACAATCTGCCGTTGGCACGCTTTTTGCTTTATTGAAGTTGTCAAAGAAAAAACAACCGCAAAATGAAGGAGAAAGCACTATGGACATGCAAAAACTGACAGAAAAATCCCGCGCCGCCCTGCTTCAGGCACAGGAACTTGCACTGGAACTTGGGAACAGCGAAATCACCGGCTTGCACTTGTTGAAAACTCTGATCACACAGGAAGAAGGTTTGATCCCCTCTCTGCTGAAGCGCATGAGTGTACCGGCAGCAGACCTTCTTTCCGCCGTGGATACGGAGCTGAACAAACTTTCCAAAGTCAGTGGATCCGCTGCGAGCCAGCCTTATACCTCCCGTGAATTCAGCGAAACACTTCTTGCCGCCCGGAACAAGGCGACCGAAATGAAAGATGAGTTTATCAGCGTGGAACATCTGTTCTGGGGGCTGATGGAAAAATCTCCGGTTTGCGCCCGGATTCTTTCCGGATTCGGCATCAATCCGGACTCGTTTCTGACCGCCTTGAAAGCAGTTCGCGGCAACCAGCGGGTCACGAACGAAACGCCGGAAGCATCTTTTGAGGCTCTGGAAAAATATGGTCGTGATCTGACCGCACGGGCTGCCGAGGACAAGATCGATCCTGTGATCGGACGGGATGATGAGATCCGCCGGGCGATCCAGATCCTTGCCCGCCGTACCAAAAACAATCCGGTTCTCATCGGGGAGCCGGGGGTTGGCAAAACGGCGATCGTAGAAGGTCTTGCCCGCCGGGTGGTCCGTGGAGACGTACCGGAAACGCTGAAAAACAAACGGATCATTGCGCTGGATATGGGTGCCCTCATTGCCGGTGCCAAGTACCGCGGTGAGTTCGAGGAACGGCTGAAAGCGGTATTGAAAGAGGTATCGTCTGCGCAGGGTGACATCATTCTTTTCATTGACGAACTGCACACGGTTGTCGGTGCGGGTGTGTCCGAGGGCAGCATGGATGCAGGCAATCTGCTCAAACCCATGCTGGCACGGGGCGAACTGCACTGCATCGGCGCCACCACGCTGGACGAATACCGGAAATATATCGAAAAAGATCCTGCTCTGGAACGGCGTTTCCAGTCCATTCTGGTGGAGGAGCCGGATGTGGAAGACACGATCTCCATTCTGCGCGGGCTGAAGGAACGCTACGAACTGCATCACGGTGTCAAGATCCGGGATGCTGCGATCGTTGCCGCTGCTACGCTTTCCGATAAGTACATTGCGGACCGTTTCCTGCCGGACAAGGCGATCGACCTGATGGACGAGGCCGCCGCAAAACTGCGGACCGAAATCGATTCCTGTCCCACCGAGATCGATGAACTGGAGCGGAAAGCCATGCGTATGGAAATCGAACTTTCCGCACTGAAAAAGGAAAAAGATGCCGGTTCCCGTGTTCGCAGGGAGGAACTGGAAAAAGAATTTGCAGATATCAAAGAGCAGATCAAAGCACTCCGCGCAGCATGGGATGCGGAAAAACAGGCGATCGATGAAACCCGTACTCTGCGGGAGAGTCTGGATCTTGCCAAAGCCAAACTGGATAAGGCGGAACGGGATTCCGATCTGGAACGGGCGGGCGAACTGCGCTTTTCCATCATTCCCGGTATTGAAAAACAGATCAAAGCCGCTGAAGACCGGGCAGCTGCCGCCAATACCTCCGAGGCCCGTCTGCTCAAAGAGGAAGTCACGGAAGAAGATATTGCGGCAATCGTCAGCCGTTGGACTCACATTCCGGTGGCGAAACTGGTGCAGAGCGAACGGGAAAAGCTCTTGAAACTGGATGAAGAACTGCACAAACGGGTGATCGGTCAGAATGAAGCTGTCACCGCTGTGGCAGATGCCGTTCTGCGGTCCCGTTCCGGGCTGAAAGATCCCAACAAGCCGACAGCCAGTTTCATCTTCCTCGGCCCCACCGGTGTGGGCAAAACAGAACTGGCACGGACACTGGCGCAGGAACTCTTCGATGATGAACGCGCTATGATCCGGATCGATATGTCTGAATACATGGAAAAATATACCGTCTCCCGGCTCATCGGTGCCGCGCCCGGTTATGTGGGTTTTGAGGAAGGCGGACGGCTCACAGAGGCAGTCCGGCGCAAACCCTACTCCGTGGTTCTCTTCGATGAGATCGAAAAAGCGCATCCGGATGTGTTCAACATCTTCCTGCAGATCCTGGATGACGAGCAGCTGACAGATTCCCACGGCAGGACGGTCAGTTTCAAAAATACCATCATCATCATGACCAGCAATATCGGC
>JAGAPM010000126.1 GCA_017623265.1 Lentisphaeria bacterium
GCTGCACCGGAGGAAGGCGAAAAACGGAAATTCAAGCTCAAAGTGCCGTGGTTTATCCCCGGTTTTATTGCGGCTGCCGCACTGGTGACATGGCTGCCGGATCTGATTCCGGCAACAGAAAATACCGTAAAAACAGCAGGAACCTTCCTGAAAAATATTTCAAAATATCTGATGATCGTGACCCTGTTCCTCATCGGTGCCAATCTGAGCCGTGAAAAACTCAAAGAACTGGGATTCCGTCCGGTGTTGCTGGGGATCATTCTCTGGATCGTTCTTGCCGGCGTCTGGTGCGGGGCGATCCATGCCGGTCTGGTAAACGCATAAAACAGAGAACAGATCTTATGATTCCTGCGGCTGATCGGCAGCATCGTGGGCATCAGCCAAACGCCCCTGGAACAGAGCAAGAGAATCCTGCACGAGAGGGTCGGCGGCGGCTTTATCTATTAACTTTGCCACATCTTCTTTTTTGCTGATCTGTAACGGCGTGGCAAGACCCTGTCTGTACTCAAGAAACAGGTTTGCGCCGGGTTCACCGGTGATCGCACGCAGACGGCTGGTCAGGAGAAGCAGCTCTTTTTCAGTGGTCGATCCCTGAAAAGACTCATAATCGGAGTCGAATGCGACAGTCAGCGTATTGCGGCGGTAGGTTTGCGGAGTTCCGTCACTCATTGCGATTGCAAGAAAATCTTTCCGCAGATTGTCGCGCACATCAATGATCAGTTCCTGCCAGATCTGTTCCGGGGTCTGAACTGCTGCCGGTGTTGTTACGCTGGCAAGGGATTCCGGATCTTCCGGGAGCGGAGCCGCCTCATCGTTGATTTCGATGACTTCCTCTTCCATGATGACTTCCAGCGGAACTTCCTCCCTGACCGGTTCTTCCATTTTGACCGGGGGCGTAACTGCCCCGGCCGGTACGGGAATTGCCGGCGCATCATCCGTCACCGGATCCGGATCGAATGGCGGGAGATCTTCTTCTGCCGTTTCCGTCTCCCCGACCGGTTGCGGTTCTTCCGGTGGAGCAGGGGCAGGCTCCGGTTCAGCGACCGGTTCCGTCACAAACGTTTTTTTTTCCGGGATCACGGGGATGGAGTCTGCTGAGACCACTTTCGTTTCGATCGCTGCATTGCTGCGGGGCGCAAAAGAGGAATCTTTCGGTACAACAATCTGCCCGACCGGCATTTCATAGATCGGCACCAGAGATTTGATTGCTTCAAACTCACCTGCATTGCGGAGCTGGTTCAGGCGTGCGACCAGATCTTCGATCTGAACCGCATGGGCGATCCGCATGGCCTTGAGCAGCAGAGATTCCATGAAAACCTGTTTGTTGATGGCTTCCCGCAGCAGATAGCCGGACCCTGCGAGCTGTTCCATCAGCCGCTGAACGGCATCCGGTTTCACAGTTGCGGCAATGTTCTGGTAAAGATCGATCTTTTCCTGGGATTCCTCCAGCAATTTTGCCGGGTCGGAAACGATCCGGCACATGAGGATCCCGCGGAGCCATGCAATGATTTCTTCGTATAATGTTTCCAGATTTTTACCGGATTCGGCGAAACGGTGTACCGCTTCAATGGCAGCTGCCCGGTCGTTGGTCACAATGGAGCGGACCAGACTTTCCATATCGGCACTCGCCGCCAGCCCGAACAGGGAAAGCGCCTGTTCTTCCGTGATCCCGCCGCTCTCCGAACCGAAGAAGGAGATCATCTGATCCAGCAGGGACTGGGCGTCACGCATGCCGCCATCGGCAGCACGGGCAATGATCTGCAGAGCGCCATCGGTGATCTTCACGTTTTCCGCATCGCAGATGAGGCGGAGCCTGCCGGCAATGTCGGTTCCCTTGATCCGGCGCAGGTCGAAACGCTGACAACGGCTGATCACGGTGGGCAGAACCTTGTTCACTTCCGTTGTAGCGAAAATGAACTTTGCATGCGCAGGCGGTTCTTCGATGGTCTTGAGCAAAGCGTTCCATGCATTTTTGGAAAGCATGTGAACTTCGTCAATGATATAGATCTTGAATTTTGATGAGATGGGCAGATGCAGCACATCTTCGCAGAGTTCACGGGCTTTTTCCACTTGAGTGTGGGTGGCTGCGTCGATTTCGATCACATCCACATTGGATTCATCCGCAATGGATTTGCAGGAGGAACACTGGCAGCACGGTTCCCCGTCGATGGGGTGCAGACAGTTCATCGCCTTGGCAAAGATACGCGCAGTGGTTGTTTTGCCGATTCCGCGGGGGCCTACGAACAGATATGCGTGGGCGATCCTGCCGGACATGATGGCGTTTTTCAGGGTGCGGGCAAGATGTTCCTGCCCCACCATGTCGGAGAACTTCTGCGGTCTCCACTTTCTTGCAATGACCTGATATGACATTGTCTTTTCAGCCTTTTCTGCTCAGGATCCGTTCGGGATCAGAGAACGATATCTGCATCCTGGTCATCGGTCAGGGATTCGCCGCCTGCGTCAGCATTTTCTGCGGACGATGCTTCCTTCTTGTCGTTGGCAATATCCGCTTCCTTGTTGCGGGTGCCGTCTTCCTTGAAGGTGGGCAGATAGCGGTAGTAAACTTCCAGCGTCAGAGTGAAGTACACGGTAGCCCAGATCCGGGAGTTATGTTCCGTGAAACCGCCGAGCTTGGATTCGTTATACTGCTTCAGACGTTTGACTTCCTTGACTCTGCCGTTTTTCTGGCGTTCTTTGATGACTTCCCACTGTTTGTATTTGTCAGCAGGACATTCCCAGTAACCGTCTTTGCTCTGTTCTTTGATGAGAGCAGTGGTCATCTGACGGTTCCATTTACGCCATTCGGACCCCTGACCGCCGGATGCCTGGAAGAGCGCCTGTGTCATGTAGTACCAGCCGAGGGCGGAAGTCTGGCTGGGCAGGTTGTTCCAGTCCATCTTCAGTTCGGAGTTTTCCTTCCCGTTGGGACGGTGACGCAGGAGCCATTCGTAGCCCTTCTGCGCGGCATTTCCGTTGTACCCCATCAGGAAGAGGTAGAGGGTACCTGCGCCAGTGGCATCAAAGCCCGGGGCGGTTGTTTTCTTTTCATTCTGTGCGCCGTAAGAGAATCCGCCTTTTGCATTGGCATGGTGCTTGGAAATGGCGCTGATCGCCCGGTCGATGGCATCTTCGATGGTAACCGTTTTTCCGTTGTAGTCCGTGCCGGAGACTTCGCAGCCGGCATTGTATGCGGAGTAGAGAGCATTGTACATACGGGAACCGCCGTCAAGCGAGAAATAGTCGATGTTCTTTTCGAGGCGCTTATCCCAGTGCCAGCCGAAACCGCCGGAGGGGTTCATTTCGTTGATGAGACGGGTCACCACGCGGTTCATGCCTTCTTCAAGGGCGGGGATGCGTGTGATGGCGTAACCTTCCGCCAGTACGATGGCAATACGGCTCATGGCATAC
>JAGAPM010000127.1 GCA_017623265.1 Lentisphaeria bacterium
CGCTCCGGACCAGCCGACGGCGATATTCAGCCCCTGATCCTCCGTTTCATCCAACCCGAAATAAGGCAGCCACGCAGCGGAACTGCGCCCCTCATCCGTGTCCAACCGGATATGATCTTCCGGATAGCGGGGGCGCAGCCAGACGGTTTCTTCAATAAAATCGCTCTGACAGTTTTTGCTGCCAAGGGTACGCCGCAACGCCACATCATGGATCGCATAAGGAGCTGAAAAACCGTTTTTCGTTTTGAGATAGCCGGAAGATCGGTCCACCAGATCCAGCGTCAGATCCAACGGTTTGAACCCGCTGATGATCCCGCTGGGTCTGTCGGAACGGTTCAGGAACTCCGGCAGATATTCAATGACCGGAAAATCTTTGTAGAGCGTCACGGTGGTACGCAAAGTCAACGTGCCGTCTGCAGAAACATCTTCCATCACAAATTTCTGATAATCAACGGTCTCTTTCACCATTTCAACGGTGCTGGATGCTGTTTCAAATGGCACACCGTCATACAGAAAAGTATTGATGGGCGCTCTGGCATAGGAGGAAAAATCATTGCCGCAGATCCGGGTATCATCCTGCAGGATAACCATCGGATCACACCATGCGATGTTAGCGGCAGTCCAGCCTTTTTCCACCGCTTCAAGCGCCACAGAACGGATCACAAAATCCCGGCAACCGGGAAGATCCGCAGAAAGCAGCTGCACCTCATCCTGCGCAGTCAGCGGCCCCACACTTGCCAGCACATTGCCCGCCATATCTTCCACAGAGAAAACGACCTGCCCTTCCGGATCGCTGAGTACGCCGACCAACGCGTCAAATTTCACAGCATTCCCCGGAACATGAATGATATGTCTGCTGCAGGCATGGTCTCCCCAGCCATCGGTAAAGGTGCGGGAGCCGATTTTCATGGGTTGTCCGGCGATCCCGGCACCAATACGCATCCGATTGCTCCAACCGATCTCCATGGTGCGGATCGTGGGGATGTCCGGACGCTCGATCAACTGCTTTTTCAGTTCAGAATAAAAATTTTTCAGAAACATAATGCCTCTCCTGCGTTGGTTGGTCTTTCCGTTTTCAGGACTACTTTAGCACAGCAGAAAGCACTTTACAATGAACAAAACGCCTGTTTCATGAATAAAATCCCTGTTTTGCTCAATGGGTCATCAGCATTTCTTCCGTCACTTCGTGTTCCAACGGCTCACCGGCAGCGAAATGGAGATAATCCCCGATCACGTAGTCTGCCATCCGGTGGACTTCATCGTTGAGCGATCCGGCAATGTGAGTGGTCAGGCGCACATTGGGGAGCGTATAAAGTTCCGACCCGGCTTCCGGCGGTTCGGGGAATGTCACATCCAGCAGCGCCGTCAGATCGGGCCGTGCCTTCAGGACTTCGATCAGACCGGCTTCATCCACCTGCGCGCCGCGTCCGGTATTGATGAAGGTGGCGCCCTGACGCATGGAGGCAAACAGCTCTCTGGTCAGGACTTTCTGATTATCTTCCCGGTTGGGCAGATGATTGCTCACCACATAGGCGGTCCGGAAGGCTTCTTCCAGCGAAACCGTGCGCCGTTCGGGGCGGGACGGGATCACCAGCACGTTCAGGTTCAGAACTTTCAGCATTTCCTGCAGTTTGCTGCTGATGGCACCGGCGCCGATCAATGCCACAGTCTCCCCGTAGCAGCCCGGTCCGGCAAACTTGTTATTCCAGTTGTTGGAGAAATAATTTTTCATGGAAAGGATGATCTGTGCCAGCACAAATTCCGCCACCGGAATGGCGTTTGCCTTCCATGCGCTGATCACTTTGATCCCCCGGGCAAGCAGGGGACGGGCAAAATAGTCCGTAGCACCCGCACCGTAAAAGACCGCTTTCAAATTGGACATCCGGTCCAGCTGTTCATCGGTGAAATTCATCATGCCCCAGGTGGAAAAAATAACTTCCACATCCTTCAGGTCCACGCTGTCAAAATTTCCGGCGTTCACGATTTCCGGCATCAGGTCCGTCACTTCCGCGATCTGCTTCCGCTGGGCTTCGGAATAAACATAATCCACGGTTTCTTTTTTTGCGCAGACAAATACGGCTTTCAACTTTTTCATGGCTCAATTTCCTTTCAAAAGATAGTCGATCATCGTTTCAATATTGGCGATCAGGTCCTTTCCCGATGTCTCTGCCGGATTGTGTCCCGGGAGAAAACTCAGGAATATCCCGCCCCAGGGAGTGACATTCTCAATACATTGGGGATAAACACCTTCTTCAATTTTTGTATCCATCAGGATCACAGCGGGCGAGACCTGTTCCAGCTCGGTGTAGATCTCATCCGTACCCAGCGAAAAGGGGATCAGTTTTTCCGCCAGCGGATGCCGCACTTTACACAACCGCACATCGTAGGGCTTGACCGGATGAGTGGATGCCGCAACGCCATCCGGATCGCCGGGACGGACCCAGCGGAACCCCACAATCGTCCGCCACCAGTCCCACTGCCAGAAGGCGGCGCTGGACCCGTGCAGCA
>JAGAPM010000128.1 GCA_017623265.1 Lentisphaeria bacterium
CCCCGGGCGGTAAAGATCTGTAATGCGTTGCATGACATCTGCCGCGCCTTTACTCCATCCGAAATGCTGCGGACTTTTTCCCGGGCGGAAAAGATCTATGAACTGATGGGCGTACGCGATCACTGTACTTACCAGATCTTCAATACGGAACACGGCTACTGGCAGGAGATCCAGGAGACCATGCTTGGATGGTTTGAACTGCACCTGAAGGGGATCGGACACGGTCTGCCGGTAAAGCGTCCGGAGTTCACTCTCATGTCCGAAGAGGAAGCGCTTGTCTTTCCCCTGAAACAGCGACCGGAATACGTGATCAACATTGAAAAATATTGTCAAAAGAAGGCGTCTGAACTGGCTGAACTAAGCCGTTCCGTCAGCAAAGTTGAGCTCCGTCAAAAACTGGGGCTGAAAGCAGTAAACTGTTCCGGCAGCAAACAATATACCACGGTCGATGGTTGGGAACGCTATGCCCTCCTCGGCAGCGACGGACGCTTGATCCCGCTGTTGCTGAAACGGGGAACAGCCGGAGGACCGGTCACCGTTTTTGCCGGTCCGAACGGCAAAGAAGCGCTCACGGAAACGGCACTGTTCCGGGAAGTTACCGGAAAAACCGGCAGCATTGTCCTGTTCGATCCATACGCCTGCGGAGAAAACAGTGCAGAAAATGCGTACGCATCCAACTTCGCCGAATATTCCCGCTCCCTCTTGTGGCTCGGCATGACCCTGCAGGGAAAATGGGTGGAGGATTACTGGATCGTTTGCGATTTTCTGAAAACCATTCTGCCCGGAACTGAAATTGTAATCGCCGGATACAAAGATCTCGCTCTTGCCGCCCTGCTCTACTCCGTTTTTCAGGATATTCCAATAAAAACGATTTTGGAAAAAGGTCCTGCTTCACTCACTTATCAACGGGAGCGGAAAGACTTTTTTACGATGGGGCTTTATGTGCAGGATATTCTGAAGATCGCAGACATTCCGGAACTCTGCCAAATGACGAACGGCATTGTCCGGCAGATCGATCCGGTATAAAAGATCTTACAGAGCCAACATTGCCTCAATGGGACGGACGGCAGATTTCATCAAATCTTCCGGCAGCTCGATCTGCTCGGACATATTTTTCAGGCAGTCCCGCACATTTTCCAGCGTGATCTTCTTCATATCCGTGCAGATCATTTCCGGCTGGAGCGGGTAAAATTTCTTGCCGGGATTTTCTTTCCGCAGACGATGCAGAATACCACATTCCGTGCCGATAATGAACTCGGTTTCCGCCGACTCCCGGACATATTTCAGAATCCCGCCCGTACTCAAAGCGTGGTCACAGGCGGCAATCACTTCCACCTGACATTCCGGGTGAACCAGCACCACCGCACCGGGGTGCGCCTTGCGGGCTTCAGCAATCATTTCCACCGTCACTTTATTGTGGATCGGGCAATAGCCGCGCCAGAGTTCCATGCTGCGTTCCAGTTTATTCACCATATTGCCGCCCAGATTGCGGTCCGGCAGGAACATGACTTTTTTCCCGGCAGGGATGGAGTTCAGAACCTTTTCCACATTGCCGGAGGTACAGCAGATATCCACATTGGCTTTCACTGCCGCAGTGCTGTTCACATAAGCAACCAGCAGGGAATCGGGATTTTCCTTCCGGAAAGTGGCAACTTCATCGGCATCCGCCATATCAGCCATGGGGCAACCGGCATCGGAATTTGGCAGCAGGACAATGGAATCGGGAGAAAGCAGCTTGGCAGTTTCCGCCATAAAACGGACACCGCAGAAAACGATCACGGGTGCTTTCACCTCTTTTGCCTTGATACTCAACTCCAGAGAATCGCCGCAAAAATCCGCAATATCCTGGATCTCACCGTTCACATAGTTATGGGCGAGGATCACCGCATGATGTTGTGTCTTAAGCTGATTGATCTCATCAATGACCGTCATTTTCATTCTCCTGTTCGTTCGTCCAATGTTCAGCAGGGATACCATACCCCGCCCCCACTGAAATTACAATATCACCCGTGACTTTTTTTCCGGAAATATTCCAGAATCGCCTTCTCCTGAATCAACAACAGCACACCGATCAGGATCAGCACGATCCCCGCACCGAGCCGGATCGTCAGTTCCTCTCCGAAGACCAGCACCCCGATCGCAACACCGGTCAGCGGCTCCAGCGCTCCAAGGATCCCCGTTGCCGTCGCACCCACAAAACGGATCGCCAGTGCCGTTGTGTAAAGGGAAACCATCGTGGGCAGAAGTGCCAGCAGAATGGCGCAGCTCCAGGCAAGCACCGTTGGCGGCAGCAGCGGGATGGAGCAACCGAAGTCCTGCCGGACAATAAATCCGACCGTCCCTATGGCAAGACAGTACATGGTCAGCGTATCGGATGCCATATTTTTCAGCGGGGAAACTTTCACGCACACAATGTAGACCGCATAAGCAAGAGCGGAAAGGATCACATACAGAATCCCGCACCAGCTGACATTATCGCCGCTGCTCAACGCAGCCACACCGGAAAGGGCAATCACAATGCTGGCGACCGCAATAAGCGACATCTTTTCCCGGAAACCGAGGGTCATGATCACGGCAACCATGACCGGATAGACAAAGAGCAGCGTGGAGGCGATCCCCACATCCATCACTTCGTAACTGAGGAAGAGAAACAGGGAGGAAAGGAACATCACCACACCGTTCAGTATAAGCCACGGCAATTCTTTGCGCCGGATCACAAAAGAACTTCTGTTCAGCTTTACCATCAGCACAAGCCCGATAAGTGCAAAGAGATAACGATAAAAAAGAACATTATCCGGCGTCAAACCGGCTTTATAAAGCGGTTTGGCAAAAAGAGGGTTCAACCCGTATGTAACCGCGGCAATGATCCCGCAGAGAAAACCTTTGGAGCGTTCCGTAACAACCATGATCCATCTTCCGGTAAAGAGTAATTATGTGAGTGAATAATATACTCTGTTATCACAAAATTTCAAGGTTTATTCGGGACGCCCGTCATAATTTTACCGGATTCCGTAACGGGCGCGGCTCCCCAGTTCCTCTTCGATCCGGAGCAGACGGTTGTACTTGCAGATCCGTTCGCTGCGGCTGGCAGACCCGGTCTTGATCTGACCCGCGTTGACCCCGACAGCCAGATCCGCGATCGTGGTATCTTCCGTTTCACCGGACCGGTGACTGATGACGGCGTTCCAACCGTTCTTCCGCGCAAGTTCGATCGTCTCCAGTGTTTCTGTCACCGTTCCGATCTGGTTCAGTTTGACCAGCACCGCATTGGCGGCATCCAGTTCGATCGCTTTCTGAACGTACTTCACATTGGTCACGGTCAGGTCATCGCCCACGAGCTGGAACTCCCTGCCAAGGGTATGACGCAGCAACTGCCACCCCGCCCAGTCATCTTCCGCCATGCCATCCTCAATGGAGTCAATGGGGTATTGCCGCACCAGAGCCTGAAGGTACGCCGCCTGTTCAGCAGAGGTCAGTTTTCTGCCCTGCCCCTCCTTCCCGTACACATAAAGGCCGCTTTCGCTTTCATAAAATTCACTGGCGGCACAATCCAGCGCGATCGTCACATCCTTTCCAGCCGTATATCCGGCAAGTTCAATGGCGGAAACGATCAGATCCAGAGCTTCCGTGATTCCACTGACACCGGGCGCAAAGCCGCCTTCGTCTCCAACCGCCGTGGAGTACCCTTTTCCCCGGAGGAGTCCTTTGAGGTTCTGAAAAATCTCCACGCCTGCCCGCAATGCCTCCCGGAATGTCGAAAATCCAACAGGACGGATCATAAATTCCTGAAAATCAACAGGAGCATCCGAGTGGGCACCACCGTTGAGAATATTCATCATCGGTACCGGCAGCACGATGGCATCCTCGCCGCCGAGATAGCGGTACACCGGCAGATTGCGACAGGCAGCGCCCGTATGAAGTGCCGCCAGCGATACCGCCAGAAGTGCGTTTGCACCGAGCCGACTCTTGTTCTCCGTGCCATCCAACGCAATCATAGCCCGGTCGATTGCAGCAAGATCACACACATCGTTTCCTCTCAATGCGTCTGCGATTTCGCCATTGATGTTTGCCACTGCTTTCAACACGCCTTTCCCGCCGAACCGTTTCGGGTCGCGGTCCCGCAGTTCAAGGGCTTCCCCTGCTCCCGTAGAGGCGCCGGAGGGAACGGATGCCCGTCCGGAAACTCCATTGCTCAACACGATTTCCGCCTCTACTGTCGGATTGCCCCGGGAATCAATGATCTCCCGACCGGTAATTTTTGCAATCTTGGTACTCATGCGTTGTCTCCTGTCTGATTTATTCCTGTTCACAGTACATTAGCATCTGTTTTTCTTTTTTACAGACAAAAAAAATTTATTTCCTGTTTTTTTTGAAAAAGCATTTGATTTTTATTTCGGGCTGTGTAAAGTATAACAAAGGTACAACAAGCAACACCGATTCAGTAAGGAGTGACACATGAAAATTCTTCTTCCGAACGAACAGAAAATCTTCCGGATCGCCGCAGAAACCTTTGCCTTCTATTGGGAAAGGATCACCGGGACAACACCGCAAATCGTTTCAGAGCCGGATCCCGCCGATAACATGATCATTCTGGGATCAGATGCAGAAAACGCTTATGTCCGCACCCTGATCGAAGAGGATAAACTTCCGCCCCACGGGCTCCGGATCGGGTCGGATGAATACCGGCTTCTGTCGCTCAAAGAAAACGGCAGAGATCTTCTGATCCTGATGGGCGGCTCAAAACGGGCGATCCTGTACGCAGTTTACGATTATTTTGAACGGTTCGGTAATTGCGCCTATTTCTGGGATGGTGACCGCATCCCGCAGGCGGAATCCCTGCCGCTTTCGGGAATCAATGTATTGGAACGACCTCACTTCCAATATCGCGGACTCCGCTATTTCGCACACCGCAGCCTGACCCGTTTTCAGGCAGAACATTGGGACCTGCCGGACTGGCAGAAGGAACTGGACTGGTGTCTCAAAAAACGGTTCGACTTTTTCATGCTCCGGACCGGGATCGACGATCTTTTCCAGCGTGCCTTCCCGGATATGGTCCCTTACCCCGAACGGGATCAGAAAGCGCTGGAAAATGTACCGAAGACCTATGATGACCGCACATTGTTCTGGAGTTTGGAATATCGGGGCGAACTCCGAAAAAAAGTGCTGGAATACGCACGGGAACGGGGCTTGATCTCCCCCGAAGACTGCGGAACAATGACCCATTGGTACAGCCGGACTCCGCAGGAGTTTCTGGACACAGTCAAGCCGACTTTCGTACCGCAGGCAACGGAATGTTACGGCGAGCCCACCGGGCTTGTCTGGGACATCCGTCTCGATAAATATATGGATTATTACTGGAAACTGACCGAGACCAGCATCCGGGAATACGGTTCGCCGGAAATGTTCCACACCATCGGTCTGGCGGAACGGGGCTGCTATGCCGATCCGCAGAAAAACCACGAAATGAAACTCTTTGCCTACCGCCGAATCCAGGCGAAACTCCGGGAGCACTATCCCAATGCCCCCCTGCTGATCGGAACGTGGGATTTTGTCTACCGCTGGGATCCCCCCATGGTTCAGGATCTGCTCAATGAGATGAACCCGGAAAACACCATCATCTTTGACTATATCTCCGATACTTACGATGAGATCAACAACTTTACCAACTGGGGCGTTATGCACAAGTTTCCCTACTTCTTCGGGATCTTCCATGCCTACGAATCCAGCTCGGACATCCGCGGCAACTACGCCGTGATCGAACGCCGTCTGCCCAAAGCCGCCGCCGACCCCATGTGCAAGGGTATGGTGGCATGGCCCGAAAACTCCCACGCCGATACCTTCATGCTGGAATATCTTGCCGCAAACTCATGGGATCCCTCGCCGGAAAACATCAAGGCGGATTCCTTCCTGGAAAAATTTATAGCAAAGCGCTGCGCCGCTCCCCAGGGCGACATCCTTGCAGATGCGTGGCGGACATTCTTCCCCCTCGTCCGCACCCACTACTGGCGCACCAGAGCGGACGAACGCTGGCGGGATATCTACCCTGATCAGATCTTTACGCCCATCGGGTCATGGATGTACTTCACAGACGGCGTGGATTGTCAGGAAAATTACATCTACCAGACAAACGAAATGGCGCCATACATCGACCGGGCACCGGAAACATTCCGCAAGCTGGCGGCACTGGACTTCAACGGGATCGACCCCATGCTCTTCCGGGATGCGCTGGACCTCGCCCGGACAGCGACTCTCCGAATGTCCAACTTTGCAGGATTCCGCACTCAGGTTCTGCTTGATCGCTGGAAAAAGCATACCGAAGGCATTGAAAGTTCCACCCTTCTGGACTGCATTGCGGCACACGGTGATCTGATCCGGAAACTGACCGATCTCCTTGCCGCTCACGAAGACTATTCGCTCTACGATTCTCTGGAACGACTGAAGAAATGTCAGCCCACCAACCCGTACTTTGAGCGCACATTGAAGGCAAACGGCGAAAACAATTACTGCCGCTCCTTCATCCATGAACTCTTCAAAGGATGTTGTATTCCGGAATATGAGGCACTGGAAGCGGAAATGAGAAATCGCATCCTTTCCGATGACCGTTCGTTCGGACCGCAGCCACAATCCCTGCGGGACATCCGGGAGGAGATCCGGAAAAACTATTACGAAACACCGCTCAAGGATCTTGCAGCAGATCATGCTGCAGCGACCGCCGCCCTGCCCGACACGCTCAACGCACTGGCAGAGATTTCGGAAATACTGCTCGGACATCTGAAAACGATCTGAAGCACCCGATATCCGCCTTTATATCGTAACCGGTACGCAAGACCGGATCATTTCGCTGTACAAAAACACGGCGTTTGCTCCGGTGTTTGCCGGTTGCGACATCCTCTATGAACAGTTCAACGGCAGAGAGCATAACGCAGATGTGAACCGGAATATCTCTGGTACCGGATCGTCCACATGGTAAAAATATCATAATTTTTCCCGGAAGAGTGTTTGCACTTTACGCGCACGCATGCTATATTTCATAGAGTATAGTGATACGTTAAGAAAGCGAAAAGATGAGCAACACCAAAAAAAGAATGGTTCCGGTCGAGATCATCAGCCTCGGCTGTGCAAAAAATCTGGTCGATACAGAAGCGGCAGCAGCATCCCTGATGCTTCACGGGTTCGGTCTTACCCCCGAGGAGCGGGAGGCAGATGTAAAGTACATCAACTCCTGTGCATTTCTTGCCGCCGCCCGTGCCGAACTGGAAGAACACCTGCACCATGCTGCGATCTGGAAAAAACGCAAAGCTTCTGTCCGGAAAATCGTTGTGGGCGGTTGCATTACCGCCTGGGATAAGGACGGCTCATTCCGTGCGTCACACCCCGAAGTCGATCTCTGGATATCCATCAAATCCGCAGCAGAACTGGGAACTGCGTTGGAAGATCTGCTATCCGGGAAAACGGCCCCCGGCGCCCTTTGCGATGCCGGGATCGAACTGGATCATACGGTTCCCCGTCTGCAGCTGACTCCACCTCATTATGCCAATCTCCGGGTCTCGGACGGATGCGACAACCGCTGCACCTATTGCAAGATCCCGGATATCCGCGGTCCGCTGAAAAGCCGCACACTGGATGATGTTCTCGCTGAAGCAGTGAATCTGCTCTCCAACGGCGTGAAGGAACTGATCGTGATCGCACAGGATACAGCTGCATTCGGCAGGGATCTGACCGGCACGCCCCGACTGGCGGAACTGCTGGACGAACTGGATCAGTTGGACGGTGATTTTCTGATCCGTCTCATGTATCTGCATCCGGCAAGCGTGAACGATGAGCTGATCGCAGCCATGACGCGCTGCAAGCACCTGATCCGCTGTATCGAAATGCCTCTCCAGCACATTTCCGATCACATTCTGCACGCCATGCACCGGAAAGCGGGCGGAGCAGCCACACGGGAAGTTGTCAGAAAATTGCAGACTGCCGGATTTGCGATCCGTACCACTTTCATGGTCGGCTTCCCCGGCGAAACGGAAGAAGATTTTGCCGAACTGCTGGAATATGTCAAAGAAGCAAAATTTACCCGTCTCGGAGCGTTCACATTCTCTGCAGAAACCGGCGTTCCCGCTGCGAACCTGCCCGATCCGGTTCCCGCAGATACGGCTGAAAAGCGGATGGAGATCCTGATGCAAACTCAGGCAGAAATCTCCCTGAAAGCCAACCTTGCGCTTGTCGGAAAAACGGTTGATGTGATCCTCGATGCGGTTCTGACCGGCGGAAAAGGATACGGACGCATGTTTACCGATGCCCCGGAAATCGACAATACGGTGTTGATCCGGGGATTGAATTCACGCAAACACGCAGAAGGCGACTTTGTCCGGATGCTGGTCGAGTCTGCAACCGAATATGAAATCAAAGGAAAACTTATCAATACAGGAGCTGAAAAAGCATGAAAAACCTTCCCAACCAGTTGACAATGAGCAGAATCATCCTGATCGTTGCATTTGTAGTGCTGGCAAATTTCGACGCAAAAAACGCAAACTGCTTCCAAGTATCTGAAGCGACCGCTGCGGTCTGCCACTGGATCGCATACATCCTTGCGATCATCGGCGGTCTGACCGACCTGTTTGATGGTTACCTTGCAAGAAAATATCATTGTGAAAGCGATTTCGGAAGACTGATCGACCCGCTGGCAGACAAAATGTTCATCATGGCGACCTTTGCCATGATGGTTGATTACCAGTTCATGCCGGCGTGGATTCTGATCGTGATTCTGGGTAGAGAGTTTATGGTCACCGGTCTGCGCACTCTTGCCGCAGCAAAAGGCATTACCATTTCTGCCGACAAATGGGGCAAACTGAAAACTGCCAGCCAAATGGCGGCACTTGCGTTCGGCGGTGCTTCCTGGGTCAGACTGATCCCGGATATCCGCCCGGATGGAGTTCTGCATTATGTGTGGCTGGCGGTCCTCGGTGTGGTGGCGGCGCTTACCATCCTTTCCGGTGCATCTTACTTTATCAAGCACAAAAAACTGTATCTCACCTCCCTTTTTGTTTCGGAGTAAAAACGTATGGGATATATCGCCAGGAGTACCGCACCGATCCGCCTCAAAGCGTTCCTTGTCGGCTGTTGTGATGCCAACGGGGCGCTTGCTGATGTGCGGGAATACCTCGCCGAACTGGGCGAGCTGGTGGATACACTCGGCGTAGATGTCTGCGGTGAAATGTCTGTCCGGATCCGGGAGCCGAATCCGAAATTTTATATCGGCAGCGGGAAAGCGGAAGAACTGAAAGAAGCCGCTGCTGCTTCAGAAGCGGATGTGATCATCTTTGATGACCCGCTGGGTCCCTCTCAACAGCGGAATCTGGAAAAACTCTGTCGCCGTAAAGTGATCGACCGTCAGGAAGTAATTCTGGATATTTTTGCCGATCGCGCCCAAACCCGGGAAGCTGTTCTGCAGGTGGAACTGGCACGATGCCAATATTTCCTGCCCCGCCTGACCGGTGCGTGGAGTCACCTTTCCCGACAGCGCGGCGGCGGGACCGGTGCCCGTGGCGACGGTGAAAAACAGATCGAATATGACCGGCGTCAGCTGAAAGACCGGATCGCAGAATTGGAGCGTGAACTGGAAGTTGTCCGCAAACAGCGCTCCGTTCAACGGAAAGGAAGATTCCGTAACAACATGCCGACTGCAGCGATCGTTGGTTATACCAATGCCGGTAAATCCACCCTGCTCAACACGCTGACTTCCTCCAGCGTTCTGGCGGAAGATAAACTCTTTGCCACGCTGGACCCCACGACCCGGCGACTGGTTCTGCCGGATAACACAGAAGTTCTGCTGACGGATACAGTCGGCTTTATCCGGAAGTTGCCCC
>JAGAPM010000129.1 GCA_017623265.1 Lentisphaeria bacterium
CCGCTCGCTGCATCTTATTATGTTCTTGTTCCGGGTGCGGAAGATTCACGCCGGATGTGGGGAGTCCCTGCGTTCCGGGAAATTGTCTTCCGGTTGCGGGAAAGATTTCCCCATCTGATCCCGGTTGTGACCGGTACGGAAAAGGAATGGTCTTTGGGCGAACAGATCCTTTCCGGCAGTCCGGACGGATTGAATTTATGCGGAAAACTTTCTCTTCCGGATCTCGGAGCTGTCTTGAAACAGGCGGAGTTTACAATCGGGAATGAAACAGGCGGTACTCATTTTTCTGCGATTCTCCGGACGGAAACTTTTGTGATTTTGGGCGGCGGGCATTACGGGATCTACATGCCGGACCCGGAGAACCCGTTTTACCATTGCTTTACAGCAGAAGACCGGACATGTTTCAACTGCTGTTGGCATTGCCGGAAAGAATGTTCCGGGATCTATCCGTGCATCAGCAGCATTCCGGTGGATGCGGTGGTTCAGGCGATTCTGAAAGCCCGGAAAAAAGAAAATCTTAAATTTTTCTGAAATTTGTAAGATTTTTTTTCTTTCAGGTGTATATTATAAAGTGGAAGCACTTCAATTTTACAGATAAATAAGGATAAAGATGAAAACGGGATTCAAATACGGTGTACTTTTTCTTTCCATGTTGTGTATGATCACGGCATGTGAAAAGAAACAGGAACCGCAGCCGGTACCGCCGGCGCAAACCAAACCGGAACCGGTTCCGGTCGTGCAGAAAGTGGAACAACCTGTGCCGGCACCTGCGCCGAAAACGGAAGTCATTGTGAAAGAAATCGTGATCGAAAAGCCGTATATTCCTCCTGCACCTGCGCCGAAAACAGAGATCATCCGTGCGTACGGCTATGTGCGTGGAATCAGCGCCTGGACGATTAAAAACAAATATTCCGGCTATGTGACCAAAGTGAATTTCTATTCCCAACAGCCCATCAAAAAGGGCGATGTGATTCTGGAGTATGACAATAAGGAATGGCGGATTGACATGGAAGCCAAGCAGAATGAAATCAAGAATCTGGAACAGGAAATTGCTTTGAAACAGTTGCAGTTGGAACTGAAAAAACTGGACCCGATCCCGTCCAATTATCGGAATATCCAGTGGAAAATGGTGGCGGCAAAGGAAAAACTGGACAAACTCCAGAACGAAATGGATGTTTATAATAGCTTGCACAGCGACAGTATTATCTCGCACCTGACTTACCGCGAAAAAGCGGAAGAATATATGAGCAGTAAAGCCGAACACGAAAGTGCAGTCAACGACTGGGAAGTGGTCAAGAACGGGCTTGGAAAGCTGTATATTTCCATCAGTACGCAGGAATTGGACGCCATCAAGGTCAAGCTGGCGGGGAAGAAACGGGAACTTGCTCTGTTGGAAGAGGAAGGAAAACACTATCAGGTGGTGGCATCCCATGATGGGATCTGTATCAACAATTATGATACAGTTGGCGGATATATTCCGGCGCTGGCATCTGCGGCAGTGATCCACAAAACTGCCAAAAAACTGGTCTACTGCTATGTGCCGGAAAAATATCTGCATCTCTTCCGGACAAAACAGAACTATACCTTCCGCAGCGTGGTCCAGCCGGATCAGAAGTATGAAGCTCATGTTTATGATATTGACGGCAGAACCATTTACGGAAATACCTCTTATTTTCTGCTGAAAGGTGTGCTTCAGGGGGAAACGGAAAATCTGCGTGTGGATGATCAGGGTTGGATCGAACTGGAAGTCAAAGATCTGTGAAATGCAAGATTTTTTGCGGAATCCCCTTGACAATCCGCTTTTCCGGTGTATATTATAGTCTCTTTATACGCAACAATTAAAAATAAAATAGCAACAGCGGAGTAATCTCCGGAGGTGAAAAATGAGTAATGTTTGTGAAATCTGTGGCAAGAAAAAAGCACAGGGTGCCCGCATTATCCGCAGAGGTCTTGCCAAGAAAAAAGGCGGTATCGGTATGCACGTTGTGAAAGTTTCCCCGCGTACATTTGAACCCAACATCCAGAGCGTTCGCGTGGTGGAAAACGGTTCTGTTGTCCGCAAGAAAGTTTGCGTTGCCTGCATCCGTTCCGGCAAAGTTCAGAAAGCCGGCTGAGCAGCGTAAAGCGATTTTTTCAAACGTATTTGACCGGAATCCTCCATGCGGAGCGGTTCCGGTTTTTTCTTTTCTGAAAGCGAGGTTATCATGAGTTTTCTCAAAAAAATCGTAAAATTGTTCTTCAGGATCATCGGTACGGTCCTTGCTCTGGTCCTGATCGCCTTGGTTGCTCTGCTGATTTTCATCGATCCCATTATCAAAGGTGTGGTGGAAAATTTCGGCCCGGAGATCGCCGGGGTGCGGTTTGAATTGGAAAGTATTTCGGTCAAACTTTTCCGGGGCAGAGTGGAGATCAAAAATCTTTATATGTACAATCCCGAAGGTTTCAATTCGGATTATGCGGTGAAGCTGGGGGATGTGGCTATGGAAACCGATATCATGTCCTGGATCGGAAAGAAAAAAGGAATTATCAGAGAGGTCCGTTTGCGGGATGTGACGGTCAATTATGAAACGCCGTTCCCCAATGTGACGGACAGTAACATTCAGGCGATTCTGGACAATGTGCAGGCGGCAGCCGGTCAGCAGGCATCTGCTCCGGAATCTGCTCCGGCAGAAAAAACGGTGGAAAAGCCGGTGGAAAAACCGGTGGAAAAACCGGCGGAACCTGTTGCCAAATCCGAACCTGCGGAAAAGTCTGCAGAGTCTGCTCCGGAATCTGCTCCGGAATCTGCCCCGGCAGAAAAATCCGTACCGGAGGATGATGGACAGCGCCGTTTCCAGCTGGACAAGCTGATCATTGAAAATGTGCAGCTGGCAGTTGTGATCAAGAACAAACCGGAGATCCGTATTCCGATCACAGTTACTCTTCCGGATATGGGTCCGGTCGGTACCGATGAAAAGGGTTTGACCGGTGTGGAACTTGCTTTTGCTCTTTCCGCCGAGATCGTACGCGGTCTGACCGATAGCGTGGTCCGGTCCAGCGATCAGATCTATCGTGATGCCACCAAACAGGGTATGAAGATCGCAGACGATGTGAAAAAACATGTCAAGGGCTATGAAAGCAGTGTGAAAGACGCTGTAAAATCCTGGGAAAGCGGCGATAAAAACGAGGCGATCCAGAAAGGTCAGGAAATCCTTGACAATGTTCTGAAAGATGAGAAGATCAAAGAGACCGGCAAAGAGCTGAAAAACCTTTGGAACAATCTCCGGGGTAAATAAAAAAACGGTTTTACTGTGTCGTCAGTCTTTCGGGTTCCGGAGATCCCGGATCTGATCCCGGATCGTTGCTGCACGTTCGAATTCAAGAGCTTCCGCAGCTTCGATCATCTGGCGTTCCAGCTCGGTGATGATGTCTTCAATATCATCGGATCCGATCTTTTTCAACAGGGCTTCCGCATCCTCCCGTGTAACAGTGTTGGAGCGCTTCTTTTTCTGTTGTTTGCCTGCATAATTGCTGCCGTCTTTTGCAGCGTAAGAGCCGCCGGTTTCCCGTGCGGCGAGTGCTTCGGTACGGATTTGTGCCAGCCGGTCCTGATCGCCTGCCAGATATGCTCCTGTTTTCGGAGAAATCCCCAGCACTTCGGTGATGGTCTCCCGGTCCTGTTTTCCGGCAACGGAACGGGGGATGACATGGTGTTCCCGGTTGTACGCCGCCTGTCGTTCCCGGCGTGCTTCGGTGATATTGATCAGAGCCTTCATGCTGTCGGTAACGTGGTCGGCGTAGAGGATCACATATCCGTCCACATTTCTGGCGGCGCGTCCTGCCACCTGCACGAGGGAGCGTGTGGAGCGGAGGAATCCTTCCTTATCGGCGTCCAGAATGGCGACCAGACGCAGTTCCGGCATATCGATCCCCTCCCGGAGAAGGTTGATTCCGACAATACAATCAAAGTCGCCGTTCCGCAGTTCGTTGAGGATCCGGACCCGTTCAATGGCATCCAGTTCGCTGTGGAGATACTTTATACGGATCCCCAGACTGCCCAGATAATCTGCCAGCCGTTCCGCGCTTTTTTTGGTGAGGGTTGCGACCATGGAGCGGGCTCCGAGGGCGGTGCATTTCCGGATTTCTGCGATCACATCATCGATCTGATTTTCCAGCGGACGGACTTCCACCGGGGGATCCAGCAGACCGGTGGGACGGACAACCTGTTCCACAATGTGTCCGGCGGACTGTTCCAGCTCAAATTCGCCGGGTGTTGCCGAGACAAACACCGTTTTACCCATCATGGCGAGAAATTCTTCGTACTTGAGCGGACGGTTATCCAGAGCCGAGGGAAGTCGGAAACCATAGTCCACCAGCATTTGTTTCCGGTTCCGGTCCGCCTTGTACATCGCCTGAAGCTGGGGCAGGGTGACATGGGACTCATCAATGAAGAGCAGGTAGTCCTCCGGGAAGAAGTCCAGCAGACAGTATGGGCGTGATCCGGGTTCACGGAAGGCGAGATGCCGGGAATAGTTTTCGATCCCGGAACAGTAGCCGATTTCCCGCATCATTTCCACATCGTATGTTACCCGCTGGAAGAGTCGTTGCGCTTCCACCAGTTTTCCCTGTTCTTCAAAATTTTTTACACATTCCTTCATTTCTGCCAGAATGTTGTGGGTGGCTGCCTCCACCTGTTCATGCGGCATTACAAAGTGACGGGCAGGGAAGATGAGAGAGCTGTCCACTTTTGTGCGGGTTTTGCGGGTGACGGGATCCAACCGTTCAAGGGAGTCGATCTCATCGCCCCAGAAATCGATCCGGAGGATCTCATCCTTCTGGGAGAGATAGATCTCCACGGAATCGCCGCGCGCGCGGAATTGACCGCGTTCCGGACTGATATCGTTCCGGTCGTATTGAATGGCAAGAAGTTTCCGGAGCAGATCATTGCGTTCCACCTGCTGACCG
>JAGAPM010000130.1 GCA_017623265.1 Lentisphaeria bacterium
CATTGCGGAACTGCATCAGGCACAGCAGGTCCTGAACGGATGAAAAAGCTCCGTTTCTTCCGGGATGTCCTTACGCAACGCTGGGGGACCGCTTTGCAGCGGATCCCGCTGGATCCCGGCTTTTCCTGTCCTCACTCCGGCTGTACCTTCTGCGCCTCCAACGGCAGCCGTGCCCGGCATCTGGCAGAGGGGATGAGCATTGCCGAACAGGTGACACGGGGCAAACAATATGTGCATGACCGTTACGGCTCGGACGGTCCGTATATCGCCTATTTTCAGGCGTTCACCGGGACCAATGCGCCAGTGGAACAGATCCGTTCCGTCTATGAGGAGGCGTTAAGCATTGCGGACTTCAAAATGGTGATCATCGGCACCCGCCCGGACTGTCTGCCGGAGGAATGTCTGGACTATCTGGAAGAACTGAACCGGCGCTATGATCTGCTCATCGAATTGGGCGTGCAAACGGCAAACGATGTCACACTGCGCCGGATCAACCGGGGGCACGATTTTTCCTGCTCGGCAGAAGCGGTGCGCCGTCTCCACGCCCGGAACATCCCTGTGGCAGCACACCTGATCCTGGGTCTGCCCGGAGAAACGGCGACCGATTGGGAGGACACCGCCCGGAAGATCGCAGAACTGCCCTTCTGCGGGGTCAAGATGCACCAGCTGATGATCATAAAAGGGACCCGTCTTGCCGCTGAATATGCCGCCGCACCCTTCCCCGTTCTGAACGAATATGAATATGCGGAAGGGTTGGAAAAAGTTCTGCGGATCCTGCCCGACTCCATGACGGTGATGCGCCTGACCGCTGAAACGGAAGAAGAAGGGTTGATCGCGCCGAAATGGTGGATGAAAAAAGGACAGTTTCTGGAGATGTTCACGCAGAAGTTCAACGGTGGTTCAGAGAGCCGTTTCACACCGTGTCTGACCGATGACGGCACTTACACACTCTATCACCCCGCCTACCGCCAGCATTTCCACAGTGTGGCGGGTGCGTGGGAGGAATCGCAGAAGAAATATATTGACCCCTCCGACTTGCGGGAGAAACTGCTGAATCAATCCGAAGTTTCGCTGCTGGATGTTGGTTTCGGGCTGGGCTGCAATGCGTCCTCTGCCATTGCTCTTGCGGATGAGCTGCAGAGCGGCAGACTTTCCATCACATCCCTGGAATTTGATCCCAATGTGAACCCCGCCGCCCTGACGCTGCCCGATCCGACCAACCGTCTTCTGCTGGAAATGATCCGGGATCACGCCGGTTGTGCGGAAACAGATTTTGCGACCCTGAACCTGATTTTCGGTGATGCCCGCTGTTCCATCCCCGCCGGTGAGATGTATGATGTGATCTTTCTGGACGGCTTCTCCCCTGACTCCAATCCGGAGCTGTGGACCGCAGATTTTGTGGCTCTTCTCGCCGCCCATCTCAAAGAAGACGGGATCATTACCACCTATTCCTCCGCCTATCCCCTTTTCGGCGCCATGCACGAAGCGGGGCTGAACATCTACCGTCCCGAGCCCTTCGGCAGACGCCGTCCCGGTACCGCAGCCAGCCGTTTGGATCTCTCCGGTGTCCTGCCGGAACTTTCGGAAAAAGACCGGAATATCACGCTCAAATCCACCGCCGGGGTTCCGTACCGTGATCCGGGTCTTGCCTCGACCAGAGAACAGATCTTCGACCTGCGCAAAGAAGAAGTTGCCCGTCTCCGTGCCGCCGGTATGCCAAAATGGTACAAAGGCTGATACGGAACATTTTTTCTCCGCGCCCTTGATTTTTTTCAAATCTCATCTAAATTAAAAGGTGCGGGGATCCGTGACGGCGGTCGCGCCGGAAACGGTGAGGAAAGTCCGGACTCCACAGAGCAGGAAGTCCTCCTCACGGAGGATACCGCAGAGAAAGTCTGCGGGAAGGAAAGCGCAACAGAAAGCATACCGCCGGGAGCGATCCCGGTAAGGGTGAAACGGCGGTGTAAGAGACCACCGGGCATTGGAGTGATCCGTGCCGCACGGCAAGCCCCTTCCGGAGCAAGACCAAATAGGGAATGATGTTGCTGCTCGTAACGTTTGAATTCCGGGTACTGGTCGCGTAGAAAGATGATCGCCTGATACAGAATCCGGCTTATGTCACGGATCCCCGCACTTTTTGAGCAAGATATTACTCTCATTCATAACATAAGGAAACAGAAACATGATGAAAAAAATCTGCCTCCTCTCCGCCGTCCTGACGGCTCTCACCCTCTCCGCATGTGCCTGTGCGTCAGACAACGGTAAAACTCTCTTCACAGAAAATGACCTGAAAGACAACGTAGTCCGCAATGTTCAGAACCCCACCGGTCAGCTGGCGATCAAAGTGACTTACACCGCAGAAAAGAAAGTTTCCGCTTTCCTCAAATCCCAGAACTGCGCGTTCCGCAACATCTGGCATGACAGCCTTCCTGTTTCCGCCGAACCGAAGACCGTGACGTTCTATGTGACTTATCAGGCTCCCGAACTGGACGCCACCGATTTTGCGTTCAAAAGCTCCGGCAAGTTCCAGATCCTCGACCTGGAAGCGACCGCAGTGGAACGGGATGGAAAATCTTACATTCCCGCGGCGACCCTGCCCTTCTCCTGGAAAAAAGTCTCCCCCCGCCATACTGCGATCAAAAAACAGATCCCCCAAATGGAAAAAGGTTATGTTCTGCTGCTGGGCGACTCCCTCACGGACAACTGGGGACGCAAGGCTCGTTTTGATTACATGAAACAGAACTTCAAAGTCTGCAACGGCGGGATCTGCGGCGACCGCCATGAAGAAGTCAACTGGCGCGTCAATGATATGTCGGAAGACCTGAAAGCCAATCCGCCTGCCGTGGTCACATTCATGCTCGGCACCAACAACCTGAGCATGAAACACAATCCGCAGGATATTGCAGATGCTATGGAACAACAGATCCTCCGCATCAAGACTCTCTGCCCCGAAGCAAAGATCATCCTCTTCGCCATCCCGCCCCGCGGCATGCCCCACCGCGTGCTGCCCATCCCCCTGCCCGGAACGGTCAATCCCCTCTACCGCAAACTGGCAAAGAAGTATGATCTGCCTTTCTTCGACATCTCCCCGCTGCTGCTGGATCCCCAGACCGGCGCCATCAGAACGGATCTGTACGAAAACGATAAACTCCACTTCTCCGACAAAGGCTATGCGGAAGTCATCACTCCCTTCTTTGCCGGTGCCATCCGTCTGGTCACCTCCCCCAATCTGCCCAAAGATTACTTCAAGGCGGTCATGGAATGGGAAGATTATCTCACCGAACGCAGAAACTCTGCGATCAGCAACCTCTCGCTGGAAGATATGCTCTGCGCAGAAGCAAATCTCAACTATATCCCGCACCACTTGATGAACGTCTTCAAGGAGCTGGAAGCCGATCCCAATGCCACCCCTGCCCTGCCGGGTGAAATGATCCGCCAGAACAAGGAGGAAGGTCTGCCCCTGCATCTGCGGAAATATTTCAAATAAGATCGACTGCGGAAAGGCACACCGTCTGCGACGCTGAGCTGCGGGTGTGACCCAACTGTGACACGGGAGTGTGACAACTTGTCGCACTCCTTTTTCTTTTGCACGATTTTGTATTTTTTGTAAAAACTCTCTAACGCATTGAATGTCTTACTATTGCATCATCTCTCAAAAAGTTGGCATGCGGTTTGCTTTATTTTGAAGTGACACGAACAAAAACAACAAACCCAAGTAAACAGGAAAGGGTAAAATTATGAGCAAAATTCTCGGAATCGACCTCGGTACGACCAACAGCTGTATGGCTGTGATGGACGGCGACACATTCAAGATCATCCCCAACGCAGAAGGCGCCAACACCACGCCCTCTATTGTGGCATTCACGAAGAACGGCGAACGCCTTGTGGGTCAGACCGCCAAACGTCAGGCAGTCACCAACCCCAAGAACACTATTTTCTCCGTCAAGCGCTTCATGGGCAGAAAGTTCAACGAAGTGAAGAACGAGCTGGAAGGCACACCCTATGAAGTGGTGGAAGGCAAGAACGGCGATGCCTGCATCATGGCTGGCGGCAAGATGTACACCCCGCCCGAAATCTCTGCTATGATCCTGCAGAAACTTAAAGCCGACGCAGAAGCATTCCTCGGCGAAAAGATCACGGAAGCGGTCATCACGGTCCCCGCATACTTCGATGACACCCAGCGTCAGGCGACCAAAGACGCCGGCAGAATCGCCGGTCTGGATGTGAAACGCATCATCAACGAACCCACCGCTGCTGCTCTGGCATACGGTATGGACAAGGGCAAAGATGAAACGATCGCAGTCTATGACCTGGGCGGCGGTACCTTCGATATCTCCATCCTCGAAATCGGCGATGGCGTCTTTGAAGTGAAAGCCACCAACGGCGATACCCACCTGGGCGGCGACGACTTCGACAAGGCGATCATCGACTACATTGCCGAAGACTTCATGAAGGAAAACAATGTGGATCTGCGCAAGGATGCACAGGCACTGCAGCGTCTGAAAGATGCCGCAGAAAAAGCAAAAATCGAACTTTCCTCCAGCATGTCCACGGATATCAGCCTTCCCTTCATCACGATGAATGAAAGCGGTCCGGTTCACCTGCAGATGACCATGAGCCGTTCCCAGCTCGAACAGCTGGTGGATCCGCTGCTGGAACGCACCAAAATGCCGTGCAGAAACTGCATGAGCGATGCCGATGTGAGCGCCGGAAAGATCAATGAAGTGATCCTCGTCGGCGGTATGACCCGTATGCCGAAAGTGCAGACCACTGCAAAAGATATCTTCAGCCGCGACCCCCACAAGGGCGTGAACCCGGACGAAGTGGTTGCAGCCGGTGCAGCAATTCAGGGTGGCGTTCTCTCCGGCAATACCAGCCTGGGCGATGTGGTTCTGCTGGATGTGACTCCCCTCTCCCTCGGGATCGAAACCCTCGGCGGCGTCTGCACGAAGCTGATCGAACGCAATACCACGATCCCCACGAGAAAGAGCGAAATCTTCTCCACCGCAGCAGACAACCAGCCAAGCGTTGACATCCATGTTCTTCAGGGCGAACGCGATATGGCGAGCGGCAACAAGAGCATCGGCAGATTCCGTCTGGACGGCATCGCCCCGGCTCCCCGCGGCGTTCCCCAGATCGAAGTGGCGTTTGACATCGATGCAAACGGCATCCTGAATGTCACCGCAAAAGACCTGGGCACCGGTAAAGAACAGAAGATCACCATTCAGGCATCTTCCGGTCTCTCCGAACAGGATATCCAGCGCATGGTGGATGATGCCAAGGCTCACGAGGCTGCAGACAAGGAAGCCAAGGAAAAGATCGAAGTCAAGAACCGTGCGGAAAGCATGATCTACCAGACCGAAAAACAGCTCAATGAACTGGGCGACAAGGCTCCGGAACAGGTCAAGGGTCCCGTCATGGAATCCATCGAAAAGCTGAAAAAAGATGTGGAAAAGGACGACACCGAAGCCATGAAGGCGACCATGAAGGAACTGGAAGAAAAACTCATGGCGATCGGTCAGGCAGTCTATCAGCAGCAGCAGGCACAGGGCGGCGCAGCCCCGGGCGGTGCGGCACCGAAGAACGATGACGGCATTGTGGATGCCGAAATCGTGGACGATGAAAAGTGATCTTTACACACAATCAACAATAAAAACCATTAAGGAGAAACAAATCATGGCGGCTATTCAACCCCTGGGAGACAGAGTCCTCGTTCAGGCGATCGAAGTCAAGGAAGAAATGCGCGGCGGTCTTTACATCCCCGATGCAGCGAAAGAAAAACCGATGCAGGCGAAAGTCATCGCCCTCGGCACCGGCAAGATCGACGACAAGGGCAACCGTGTTCCCTTCGACGTGAAAGTCGGCGATATCGTCCTCACCAGCAAATACGGCGGCAGCGAGATCAAGTTTGAAGATCAGGAATACAAGATTCTGAACAGCTCCGACATTCTCGCGGTCATCGCATAATCAACACAACAGCAATAATAAAATTTGGAGAAACATACAATGCCTGCTAAACAGCTGCTTTTCAATGATGAAGCAAGACGCCAGCTTCTTTCCGGCGTCGAACAGCTTTCCGCCGCCGTCAAAGCCACCCTCGGTCCCCGCGGCAGAAACGTGGTTCTGGACAAGAAATTCGGTTCCCCCACCATCACCAAGGACGGTGTGAGCGTGGCGAAGGAAGTGGAACTTGCCAACCCGTTCCAGAACATGGGCGCCCAGATGGTCCGCGAAGTTGCATCCAAGACCAGCGATATCGCCGGTGACGGTACCACCACCGCAACCGTTCTTGCAGAAGCGATCTTCAAGCAGGGTCTGAAGAACGTCACTGCCGGTGCCAACCCCATGTGCCTGAAGCGCGGGATCGACAAAGCCGTCGAAGCCATCGTTGCCAAGCTGGACGAAATGAAACAGGACGTCAGCGAAAACGAACAGGTCGCACAGGTCGCCACCATCTCCGCCAACGGGGATGCCGGGATCGGTGAGATCATCGCCAACGCCATGGATAAAGTCGGCAACGACGGCACCATCACGGTGGAAGAAGCCAAGACCATCGAAACTACGCTGGACATCGTGGAAGGGATGCAGTTCGACAAGGGTTATCTCTCTCCCTACTTCGTGACCGATGCAGAAAACATGGTCTGCTCTCTCGAAGATGCCTACATCCTGATCAATGAAAAGAAAATCAGCAATCTGAACGATATGCTCCCCGTCCTTCAGGCGGTCGCCAAGACCGGAAAGCCCCTGCTCATCATCGCAGAAGACGTGGAAGGCGAAGCGCTGGCGACTCTGGTCATCAACAAGATGCGCGGCATCCTGAACTGCGCTGCCGTCAAGGCGCCCGGTTTCGGTGACAGACGCAAAGCCATGCTGGAAGATATCGCCATCCTGACCAACGGCAAGATGATCAGCGAAGACCTGGGCATCAAGCTGGAAAATGTGTCTCTGGATATGCTCGGCAGAGCCAAACGGATCACGATCGAAAAAGAAAACACCACCATCGTGGAAGGTGCCGGCAGCGAAGCGGATATCCTCGGCAGAGTCCATCAGATCCGCAAGCAGATCGAAGAAACCACCAGCGATTACGACCGCGAAAAACTCCAGGAACGCCTTGCGAAACTGGCTGGCGGCGTGGCGGTGATCAATGTCGGTGCTGCTACCGAAACGGAAATGAAGGAAAAGAAAGCCCGCGTGGAAGACGCTCTCCATGCGACCCGCGCTGCGGTGGAAGAAGGGATCGTCCCGGGCGGCGGCGTGGCTCTGATCCGCGCTTCCAAGGTTCTGGATGGTCTCAAGCTGGAAGGCGATGAAGCGATCGGTGCGGACATCATCCGCCGCGCTGTTCAGGAACCGCTGCGTACCCTCGCAAGCAACGGCGGTTTTGAAGGCAGCGTCATGGTCAACGCCGTCCTCGAAGGTAAGGGCAACGAAGGTTACAACATCCAGACCGGTGAATACTGCGATATGCTCAAAGCCGGTATCATCGACCCGAAGAAAGTGACCCGTTCTGCTCTCCAGAACGCAGCCAGCATCTCCGGCCTTCTCCTCACCACCGAATGTCTCATCACCGAACTGCCGGAAGAAAAGAAACCCGCAGCTCCCGCCGGTGACATGGGCATGGGCGGCATGGGCGGCATGATGTAATTCATCCCCTCATCCGAACGGATAACAAAAACGCAGCAGGTCAAACGATCTGCTGCGTTTTTTTGTTCTGAATAACGGTGGGGAACAGGAGACAACTGAAGACCTCATAGAAAAAAACCGAGAAAAGCATGATCCCCGCTTGAAAATATTGCAATGAGAGGTATTTTTATAAAGTTATGAGGTTTAACAAAACAAAAAAATAAAGAGAAAGAATGATCTTATGAAAAAGAGTTTGAGCGGGTTGTTTGCCCTGTTCTGCGGCTGCCTTTTGTTCTGCAGTTGCGGAAAACCGGATGAAGGGGAAGCGGCGGAAGACCGGGAACTGGAGGCGATCATTACGCTGGTGGAAGAACATCTGAATCGGGCGTTATTTGAGCATCTTTCCGGTGGTCTCGGCGATCACGGGCACTCCCTTTCAGACGACACCTTCCGTAAATATACGGAGTGGGAACTGACCGCCGTCAAAGACCTGAGTTCCAAACTGGACGGGGATTCCGGTATGAAGAAAATCGAATACCGGTTCCGGTTCCGCTTCACGGATGAACTGCTGTTCTATTGGTACGGGATCGAAAAAGATCCTCGCGGCTGGGGACATAGGGGATATATCGGGCTTTACAGTGATAAACTCCCGGATGATCCGGAGGAATTCCATCTGGAAGATGAAAACAATCTGCTGCGGGAAGATCATAAACCGTTCTTTGATTTCTGGAAAGACTATATCATCTATGAACCGGCAAAAGGTGCCGATCAGATTTTCTACGGTGCGGGGAAAGTTTCCTTGTCAAAGGGCTTTGAGGGCTGGGAATCCGGCACCTACCAGATCAACACGGGTGAGGTATTTTCCGGTCTCCGCCACCAGCCCTATACCCTCAACCACAAACCCGACGGGAAAGTCTTCCGGAGTGATCTTCAGAACCAGTTCAGCGGTAAAAAAATCCTGCTCAAAGGATGCGATGAACATAGAAAACTGGAGCAGGAATATGACCGGAAGTTTGCCGCCGCCCGGGCAAAATTCCTGAAATACTGCGATGACTACGAAACAGCGAGAAAAGCAGCAAGCGAAACCTATCATGCCATTCTGGAACAGAACCGGGCAAAGAACGGGGCATATCATAAACAGGGTACGGCGAAAACAAAACTGATTGCCGCCGAAAGAAAAGCAGAAGTAGCCCGGGCAGAAGTCACCCGCAAAAAGAAGATGCTGGATGATATTCGTATCAAACAGAAGAAGAATCGTATTCCTGCAATCAATCGGGCAGAGGCGGAACTGAAAAAAGCCAAGAACAACGCCGCCGAAACCGAAGCCACACTGCAAAAGGCGAAAACAGACTATGCCGCTGCGGCAAAGGAATATCAGAAACAGCTGAGCCTGTTCAACGAAGCGGAGCAGGCTGAAAAAGAGGCGAAAAACACATTCAAAAGCATGGTTCCCCCGTGGCGTAAGTAAGGATGCAGGCGGAAGTTTTTTGTTCTCTTCCCGTTATTGCAATTTTGTATTCCGCAAAATTTTTCCTGCGCGGGCGGTGATTCTGCCGTCGGCGTAGGAAAGGACGCCATTCACAAAGACTTTTTCGATGCCGTCGGCGGGGGCGTGCGGATCGGCAAAACTGGACCGGGTGCAAAGTTTTTTGAGGTCGATCAGCACCAGATCGGCGAAAGCGCCCTCCCGTAAAACACCCCGGTCTTTCAAGGCGAATTTTTCCGCCGGAGCGCCGGTCATGCGTCGGATGATCTGCTCCAACGGCAGACCGTTTTCCAGATTCCGTTTCAGAAATTCCGGAAATGCGCCGAAGCCCGGGGATGACTGCGTCCGATGGAAAAATCCCGGGGTCTTGCCGTCTCATCCGTACCGCAGAAAACATCGTTACGGGCAATGATCCGGGTCATATTTTCCTTACTCATACCGCCGAACGCCGCCAGAGTCCCGGCGGAATCCTTCCGCACCAGCTCCACGACCAACCGGGCGGGGGTCACGCCCATTTTTTCCGCTGCCTGCGTCACGGTCAATCCGGCAAGATTCTCCGTACTGGAGAGAATGATCCCGTCCCAGCGGTCTTCTTTTTCCAGATCCCGTTCCAACGCCGCACAGGCGGCATCATCATTTTTCAGCGTTTCCGTGATCTGAAGATCAGGCATTTTGTCGTAAGGCGGGGACAGGATCACGCTCAAATTGGTCTGACCGTAAGTATATGGATAGCGGTCAGCCGACACCTGCACCCCTGCAGTTTTCGCCCGGTCGATGAGATCAAACAGGGCATCGATTTTGTGCCAGTTCCGTTGCAAAGCGGTTTTCAGGTGGCTGATCTGCAGTTTTCCGGATCCGTGCTGTGCGAGCGAGATCGCCTCCTCCAATGCTTCCAGGAGGGTATCGCCTTCGTTGCGAAGGTGGGTGGCATAGATAGAATCCGTTTCTTTCAGGACGGACATCAGATCTTGCAGTTCATCGGTTTTTGCGAATTTGCCGGGGATATACAGCAATCCGGTGGAAAGCCCGAGAGCGCCCTGCCCGATCATATTTCTCAACAGATTTTTCATCTCCGTCAGGGCGGTTTCCGTCACCGGTTCATCGCTATAGCCCAGCACCGCCGACCGGAGAGAATTATGCCCGCACAGGAGCGCAGCATTGACCGCCGGAGATGCTTTTTCGAGACGGTCGGCGTAACCGGAAAAATCGTTCCATGTGAGTTCGATCCCGTAGTTTTTCCAGGTGTGGGCAAGTTTCTCCCGGTTCCGGTCCGTGACGGGGAATGGGGAAAGTCCGCAGTTTCCGCTGATCTCGGTGGTGATACCCTGTGAGATCTTGCCGAAGGCATCGGGTGCAGCAAGGAGCGAAAGATCGGAATGTGCGTGAACATCCACAAAACCGGGGCAGACGAGGAGTCCTTCCGCATGGATCTCTTCAAATCCGGCATGGCTGCCGGATCCGATCTTCACGATCCGGTCATCCGCCAGAAAAAGATCGGCGGAAAAGGGTGCAACCCCGGTGCCATCACACAGAAGTACG
>JAGAPM010000131.1 GCA_017623265.1 Lentisphaeria bacterium
ATATCCTGCCCGGCATCAAAGGGACGCGCCTTGAGGGTATCGCAATACCGGCAATTCAGATTGCATCCGGCAAAACGGATAAAAAAACAGGGTACTCCGGCGAATGTGGATTCGCCCTGAATACTGGAAAACATTTCATAAACACGGAACATGTTACAGATTCCTTATCAACAGTTTTTGGAAAAAACCAGCATGGTCTGGGAAAGCAAGATGGAATGAATCGTTTCCCGGTGCAGCAGTTTTCCGTACTTTGCGGCAGTACGGATAACTTCCTGTTCATCCAACGGGCGTTCATCGTGGAAGATCCACTTTCCGCAGATCTCCGCCAGTTTCCGGGTCATACGGTATGAAATCGAGGGGACAGGGAAGAGCAGCACGACCAGCCCGCCCCGTGAAGCGGCATTGAAATGTTCCCGGATGATCTTTGCAGTACCCTGCCCGTCAAAATGCTCGATCAAGCCGCCGCTGAATACGATATTGCACTCCAGTTCCGGCAGCGAATGATTGAGAAGGTCCACTTCATGCACCCGGACGGCAGATTCATAATCCGCACCGGCGAGACCGGCAGTGCCCCGGAGAGATTCCGCATTATTGTCGAAAATATGATATTTCCGAACCGTAAAATTGTGCAGGATCATGTTCATATAACAGCTGGCACCGCCGCCCAGTTCAGCGACATCAAAGGCGTGACGGTCCGGCAAATGGCAGCTGATGGCTTTGAAGAGGCGCTTGCGGAGGATGGCACGGGTGAATTTTGCCAGAAAGAACGGCTTGCGGTAATATTCAGACCAGTCTGTTTTTTTTCTATCCCCGTTCATAATCCGGCGATCTCCTCCAGACGCCGTTCGATCTCGCTGAAAAGTTCTTCCACGCCGTCGCAGACAGCAGCTTCATCCAGCAGGGTGATGGAAACGGGGATGTCAAAGATATCTGTATCGCCGGTCCGGAAGGGATGAGCGCCGTAAATCACCACCGGTCGTTCCGGTATTTTTGCCATCTGCATGGTCCTGCGGTAGGCATCGGAGGAATCGCCCCACATACAAATGAGATCGGGCTTGATGCCACGGATAAGGCGCAGGCAGTTGGTATAATCATTTGTTGTGCCGCATTCGACCTGCCAATCATCTTCGCAAATGATCTTATTTTCAGCGAAAGCCGCCAGGATTCCCTGAACGGCATCCAGATTGCTGCTGTATCGTTTTGAACCGTAGAGCAGCCCGGCACGTTTCCCGGCAAACTTTTTCAACGCCGGACTGAACGCTTTCCGGAACCGTTCTGCAACGGGGATCCGTTTCTGGGGATGGTGCGGCGAAATATCATGATTGCCCAGCACCATATAGGGCAGATGAAAACGACTTGCCGCCTGAACGGTCTTTTCATCCAGTTCACCATCCAACACGATCCCGTCGATATCCGGGTGTTCCTGCAGGAAGTTAGTCACGGTACTGTCCTGCTGATCGTTCATTCCGAAAATGACCCGGTACCCGTGCCGGAGCGCCGTTTTCTGAACGCTGCTGATACTGATTCCGGATTTCATGGGGTTGGCGTTGTTGAGAAAATAAGCGATCGCATAATAACGGCGGATATCCAACTCCGGATTCACAAAAAATCCGCTTTTTGGAATGGAATAAAGGATACCGTCAGCCACCAGCTGTTCCAGAGCATATAAGCCGATTCCACGCTGAAACCCATACCGTTCTGAAATGGTCCGCACAGATTCAATGCGGTCACCCGGCTTGTACTCGCCGCAACGGATCTTCTCCTTGATTTCGCGGCAGATCTGAAGATATTTTGATTTTTTCGGCAGCTTGCGCGCTGTCTGTTTTTTCATTGATCGTTCCTGATGTTATGCAATTCATTATTCCCTATTATATATAGCACAAAAAGTATAAAAAATCAAGTTTTTTTCAGAAAAAGGCTGGAATTTATTCTTGACAAATCATGTCAGATATGCTATTATTATGCCAGATTTCTATAGTCATTGAACACAAAACATACAGGTCCCTATAACAAACTTCAAGGAGATGCAAAGGAACATGAAAAAAGTTTCCGTAATCTTATCCCTTGCCGCTCTCTGCAGCACTTTGTGCGGAGCGGATCCGTTGGCAAAGACTTTCCGGCAGGTCTATGATCTGGATCCGGTAAAGGTCGCAGCCTATTCCAAAACACTCGCCGCCGATCAGGCAAAGCTCGCCGACTGGAAGAATGCCCCTGCATTCTATTACGCAGTCTCCCCCCTCTCCGATGTGCCCCGTCTGCCGGACACCTTCCCTGCTGACGGTGTTCCGGGCGGAACGATCCGGATCATTGCCAGCCGCGGCGAGTATGAACCCGGCTCCATTGTGATCGCGCCCATGAAAAATGTGGATTCCTTTACGCTGAAAGCAACCAACCTCCGTGGTCCGAACGGGGGCAATATTCCGGCGGCGGATATCGACATCAAAATGGTCAAGGTATGGTATCAGGCAGGCTCCGGCTGGTACGGCTATTTTGCCGATGCTCTCGGCAGAACACTGATCCCGGAAATGCTGCTCAATGATGAAAACATGGTGCGTGTGAATCCGGCAACAAAAGATAATTATGTGCGTTACAACAACCAGGACGGCTCAATCAACTACCAGTGGATGAGCGCCAACTTCATGGTTACCGGGTACAGTTTTGTGAATCAGGCGAACCATGCTCTGATCGCAGATGCTCCCACCCTGCAGCCGGTCGTTCTCAATAAAAATGAGTTCAAGCAGTATTTCATCACGGTCAAAGTTCCGGAAAAAGCCCCCGATGGACTTTACACCGGCAGTATTGACCTGATCGCAGATGGCAAAGTGATCGGAAAAGCCCCGATCGCCGTCAAGGTCCTGCCCTTCCAGCTGCCGGCTCCGAAAACGAATTACAATCAGAACAAAGGTTTCTACCTGAGTATGTATGGAACCGGCACCCGCAACCCGGCAAACCTGAAGAACCTTGCCGCGCATAACTGCACCAATCCCATGGGCTTCCCCTCCATCAATCCTTTTGATGCGGAACGGACCCGTAAAGATATTCAGCTTGCCAAAGACTGCGGGATCAACACCGCCCCGCTGCTTTCCGGTGCGAGCCGTGTCGGCGTGACCGTCTGGCAGAAAGAGGAATATCTCAAAGGTGCGGAACTGCGGAAGATCGAACGTCTGCGCAGCGCGTTGAAGATGACCCGGGAGATCGCCCTGAAAGAACTGGGGCATACCAATTATTACAGCTACG
>JAGAPM010000132.1 GCA_017623265.1 Lentisphaeria bacterium
AGACCAGCATCAGAAGCGTGCTTTTTGGCAGGTGGAAATTGGTCAGGAGCATATCGGCGGACTTGATCTTGTACGGGGGATAGATATAGATCCCGGTTTCGCCGTCCTGCGGGGTGAAAAAGCCTTCATCATCCACGCAGGATTCCAGCGTCCGGAGGCTGGTGGTGCCGACAGCCAGTACCCGTTTGCCGTTCTTCTTTGCTGCGTTCAGTTTTTCTGCGGCGGCATCGGAAAAGAAAAACCGTTCCGTGTGCATGTGGTGCTTCTCCACTTCTGTCTCTTCCACCGGCTTGAAAGTACCGGCGCCGACGTGCAGGGTGAGGTGCGCAGTATCCACGCCTTTTTCCTTCAGTTCGGCGAATGTCCTTTCCGTAAAATGGAGTCCGGCAGTGGGCGCGGCAACGGCACCGGGGATCTCGGCATAGACCGTCTGATAGCGTTCAGAATCGGATTCTTCATCGGGGCGTTTGATATAAGGCGGCAGGGGGAGATGTCCGCAATCATGAAGGATCTGCATGGTCTCAGCGCCGGAAAATTCCACCACACATACGCCCGTTTCCACATCCTTACTGACGAGCCGGACGGTGTACTCATCCGAAAGGGTCACGCCGTCGCGGAGAAGCATTTTCAGTTCCATGCCCACTTGAACGCGTTTACCGGGTTTCATGAAGCACTGCCAGAGATTCCCGTTGCGTTTTCCGGCATCGGAAAGACCGAGGAGAAAGATCTCGATCTTAGCGCCGGTATCTTTTCTGGCAAACAGGCGGGCACGGATGACTTTGGTATCGTTGATGGCAATCACATCGCCCGGGTTCAGATATTCAGAAAAACGGGAGAACGGCACGATCTCCATGGTCCCGGCGGCAGGATCCAGTACCAGCATCCGGGATTCACCCCGGTTGGCGGGCGGCTCCTGTGCGATCAGTTCTTCGGGAAGCTGATAATCAAATTCATCGATGAGCATCTTCGTACATCCGTTCGTACTGTGAGGCGGTATTGTTCCAGGAGAAGTCGCGCATCATGGCATTCCGGCGCATGGCATCGAACGCAGCCTGTTCGTCTCTGCGGACAGCAGCCGCCCAGCGCATGGTATTAGCCAGAGCTTCTGCATTCAGATCGTAGAATACGAACCCGGTGGCGCTGTCGCTGTTCTGATAGTTGAAATTGGTTACGGTATCTGCCAGCCCGCCGGTACTGCGGACAATGGGCAGCGTGCCGTAACGCATACTGTACATCTGGTTCAAGCCGCAGGGTTCGTAGCGGGACGGCATGGCAAAGAAGTCGGCGCCCGCCTCCACGAGATGGGAAAGGCTGTCCGGCGCATACCCGCGATAGAACGCCAGTTTTCCGGGGAACCGTTCCTGCAGATGGGCATACCAGTTTTCCAGTCCGGGATCACCGGACCCGACAACCACGAACTGGAGATCTTCCCCCGCTTCCAGCAGCTTCGTGAGCGCCGCCGCCTGAACATCCAACCCCTTCTGATAAGCAAGGCGGGAGATGGTGGCAAAGAGCGGCACATCCGCCCGGACGGGAAGGTGGAAATATTCCTGCAGTTTTTTGCGGCAGACATTCTTTCCGGAGATGTTGTCCGCACTGAACGTGGCGGGCAGAAGTTTGTCATGCGCCGGATCCCATTCCTGGACATCGATTCCGTTCAGGATCCCCCGCAGTCTGCCGGAAAATGCGCAGTTCTGCAAAGCGGGATCCAAGCCGAAACCGTATTCGGCGGACAGGATCTCTTGAGCGTATGTGGGGCTGACAGCGTTGACCATGTGGGCGGTCATGACGCCTGCTTTCAGGAAGTTGAGCTGATCGTAATATTCCATGCAGTTGTAGTGGAAGTAACTCCATCCCAGCCCGGTCCAGTAGAGATTTTCCTTATTGAAGACGCCCTGATAACCGATGTTATGAATGGAAAGGATGCTGCGGGCATTGCGGAAATTTTCGTATCCGTTGTAAAGATCGCTGCGCAGATAAACACAGCAGAGAGCGGCATGCCAGTCGTTGGCATGGATCACATCCGGGCTGAGATGCAGGGCGAGGATCGCCTGCATGGCGGCGCGGGAGAAGAAGATGAACCGCTGGGCGTTATCGCCGTATTCCACGCCATTCCAATCGTAAAGTTTGGGGCGGTCAAAGAACCGGTCGAACTCAATAAAATGGAACCGGAGATTTTCTTTTGCATTCAGGGTGCGGATCTGTGCCCATTCTGTATGTTTCTCCCCGAACGGGACGCCGAGCGGTCCGGTAAAGGAATCAAACTTCAACTTCAGTTTTCCGGTCACCTGGGGATACCATGGAAGGATGACATCGACCTTGTGTCCCCGTGCGGCGAGCGCCTCCGGTAATGCGCCGGAAACATCGGCAAGTCCGCCGGTCTTTGCATAAGGAACAGCTTCACTGGAAACCCATACGATGTTCATAGTGTGACCTTTCTTCTGATGATGAATGTTGAAGTTTACTTGTTATCGGTACGCATCTGTTCCCGAGCCTGCCGGAGCCGTGCCAGTTCCGCTTCGGAAAGGGAGTTGACTCCACCGCGCGAAAGTTTATCCAGCAGAGCATCCAGCTCCTTCTGGGAGACCCGTCCGGTGGGCGGAGGTGCATACGTTTCATTACGGATCGTCCATCCTTCGGGGGGCGGGGGCTGCCGGTGAACTTTGCGGTCATTGGGCAATTTTCCGAGGAAAGAGAGCGGATCCCACTGAACATAGCGGCTGTACGCAAACCGCATCAGGAGCATCCCGCCGATGAAACCGCCGATGTGGGCAAGATATGCCACATTTCCGCCGATCCCGCCGATGTGACTCATGATGTTCAGCACAAAAAGAATGATCGCCATGGTCCGCAACTTGATGGGGAACGGGATCAGCAGCAGGAACATCTGAATATCCGGCACGATCATGGCACTGGCAATGGTGATTCCGGCAACAGCACCGCTGGCACCGAGGATCACTGCATTTGCATCCCAGGAAGCCCCCAGCCACAAAAGATTACCGGCAAGTCCGGAAACAATGTAAAGGATCAGGAAGCGTTTTGCGCCGATGATGGGGGCAGAAATAGAACCAAGCACATACAAACTGAACATATTGAAAAAGAGATGCCAGAAGTCATAGTGCAGAAACATGGCAGTAAAGACCTGCCAGAACTCTCCGGACCGGAAACCTCCCGGTGAAAGCAGCAGAGAACCATCTCTCTGCAGTCCGAAAAGCCAGAGGATCACATTGACAATGATCAGGGCGATCAGGGCGTGAAATCCGCTCCGGGCGTCTTCCAGCGTCGGGCGGGGCGGTCTCCGCATATATTCTCTATCATTCAGCATGACACAAAACCTTTTCCTGTTTCTGTTTTCTTATTCGTTAATATAGTGCGCACGGACGATTTTTCAAGCCAGCAGCGGCACAATCTTCTGGATCATTACCATATAGACAGCAGTTCCGGCGATAATGGATAACAAAGGATTTCCCCGCCAGAGATGAAGCAACACAACCAC
Organism: Lentisphaeria bacterium; assembly: GCA_017623265.1. Classification (GTDB taxonomy): domain Bacteria; phylum Verrucomicrobiota; class Lentisphaeria; order Victivallales; family UBA1829; genus SIG77. The sequence goes on from JAGAPM010000132.1 coordinate 3,497, forward strand.
GATCCCGGCAGACCATTCGGCGATCCCGAAAAATTTGTCTGCAAAGGAAATCTCTTTGAAACAGGAGCAGTAACAATAGACCACCAGCATGGCAATGGCGGCAGGCGAGATCAGCGTTCCCAGTTCCGTCACGGCGGCGGGCGGCTTCTGCGCAGAACCGAAGAGCAGGAACGGAAATGCCCGCAGGAAATAATTGGTCACACCGGTCACCAGCAGAAGGAGGATCAGATATTGGGTCATTTCGCTCATGCTGTTTTCTCCTTCAACAGTTTTTTCCGGAAGAGGAACAGGATCACCAGCACACAGGGGATCGCCGGGAGCAGCATACGGCACAAAAAGTGCCAGTTTATTCTCGCCCGACGAATCCAGACTCACGCGCGCTATTGCTTTACCTTCGGCCACAACACCGCTTATCTCCCCATCTTCAAGAAGTGGCAGTGGCTTTTTCTTTCTA
>JAGAPM010000133.1 GCA_017623265.1 Lentisphaeria bacterium
CACAACTGTTTGAAATTTCAAGAAGAAAGCGCTTTAATGGATATTCTGCTGAATTTTGTTTCGCTGGTCAATGAGTACCTCTCGGATTATGTGCTGATCATTTTACTGGTTGGGGCTGGGCTGTTTTTTTCGATCAGGACCCGTTTTGTTCAGGTCCGCTGTTTCGGGGAAGGGCTGAAAAATACATTCGGCAATTTCTCGCTTCATGGTAAGAAAGAAAGAGGCTTCAGCTCCTTTCAGGCACTTGCCACTGCGGTTGCGGCACAGGTCGGCACGGGTAATATTGTGGGGGCATCCGGAGCGATTTTGATCGGCGGACCGGGAGCGATCTTCTGGATGTGGATCGTTGCGTTTCTCGGTATGTCCACGATTTATGCGGAAGCTGTTCTCGCCCAGAAGACCCGTGTGATGGATAAAGACGGCATCCCTCACGGTGGTCCGGTCTACTACATCAAACATGCGTTCCCCAATCTTTTCGGTAAGATCCTTGCGGTGCTGTTTGCAGTGGCGATCACGGTTGCTCTTGGATTTATGGGGGCAATGGTACAGGCGAACTCGATCGGGGAGACCTGCCACAATGCGTTCGGGATTCCGGCGTGGCTGGTGGGGGTTGTCATTGCCATTCTTACCGGGGGAGTATTTCTGGGGGGCGTTGCCCGGTTGGCACGGGTCACGGAGAAGCTGGTCCCGTTGATGGCGATCCTTTATCTGCTGGGTGGACTTGTTGTTCTTGCTTTGCGGCTCGAATTTATTCCGGATACATTTGCCTGTATCTTCAAGTATGCTTTCTCGCCGGAAGCGCTGATTGGCGGCGGTCTCGGTCATGCGTTGAAAACAGCGATCAGCCAGGGTGTCAAACGCGGATTGTTTTCCAATGAAGCGGGGATGGGGTCTACGCCTCATGCTCATGCGATCGCTCAAGTGAAGACGCCTCATGTTCAGGGAACGGTCGCTATGATCGGCGTCTTTATTGATACGGCGATTGTTCTCACTATGACAGCGCTGATCATCATCTCCACGATTTATACCGGCGAGGGACCGCTTGCCCACGCCACGGGCGAAACTTATGCAGAACTGTTGAAAAACTCCGGTTTGACCCAGACGAACCTGGTACAGTATGCGGTCTCTACAGTAAGCAGTGCAGCGATCGGTAATATTTTTGTGGCGATCTGCCTGTTGTTCTTTGCGTTTTCCACGATCATCAGCTGGAACTACTTCGGCAAGATCAACTGCCATTACCTCTTTGGGAAGAATGCGTTGGGAATTTATTCCGGGCTGGCTGTCATCTTTGTGTTTCTCGGAACCGTTGTCAAGAGTGATCTGGTCTGGGGAATGCAGGATATGTTCAATCAGCTGATGGTGCTGCCGAACGTGATCGCACTCTTTGCGCTCTCCGGTCTGGTGGCAGCATCGGCAAAGGGAAAAGATCTGCAGTAATTATTTTTTGATTGCCACGGAAAGGGCAAATGTGCGGAGAGCCAACGCATCGTTCACGTTTGTCCGGAGGGTGTCGGTCAGCTTTTCCGCCAGAGTCAGCATCCGCAGTGCTTCCCGTTCTTTGACTTCAGTCGGAGACTGAAAATATGCTTCCATGATTTCCGGGTTCGGCAGGATCTCCTGTTTCATTCCGCCGGAAAGCAGAGCCAGCTGGGCAAAAAAAGCATGAAGAATACTGGTGAACTGTTCCCGGAGCCGACGGTATTCGCAGCCGATTTCGCCATCCCGGCGCTTTTCCAGCAGCTTGATCCCGGCACTTTCCAGCTGTTTTGCAGCCTCCATGCGGGGCGCCCATTTTTCGGTGATCGTTTCCTTGGCGAGATCGTCCAGTGAGTCCAGAATATCGATCAGCTCCTTTGCGCAATCTTCTGCTGCGACCAGATCGTTGGCTGCATCGCATGCAAGTTTTTTCAGGGTTGCAGGCAGGGTGGGGAAACAGGAAAAATCGTAAGTACAGTGATTATCCGTCAGGGTCAGGATCTGACAACGGGAGCGAATGGTCGGCAGCAGCGCTCCGGGGCGACCGGTTGTCAGGATGAAGAGACACTTTTCCGGCGGTTCTTCCAATGTTTTCAGGAAGGCGTTCTGGGCGTTCTCGTTCATGGTATCGCAGTCCTGAATGATCCCGATCTTCCAACCGGATTCTGTGGTGCTTCCCAGATAGAAATTGTGCTGGAAGTTCCGGAGGGTATCCGGGTCTTCATCGGTATCGCCCACCAGGATCATGCGTGATTTTGATGTAGGCGAAAGGAGGAAGAGATCGGGGTAAAGCCCGCTTTTGAGTTGTTTGCAGCTGCTGCAGGTTCCGCACGGCGAGCCGTCGAACTGCGGTTCGGTGCAGGATGTGAGCATGGCAAGATAAAGAGGAAACTCCAGCCGGTTGTCCGGATTGGAGGAAACGACCAGAAAGGAATGTCCCAGTCTGCCCGACATTTTTGCATGTTGGAGGGAATCGGTCAGGAACGGAAAGGCTTCATGCCAGTCTTTCATGAATGACCTCCATGATGGCTTGGTGGACCTCTTCGATCGTGCCGTTTGCATTGACTATGGCGAAGCGTTCCGGTTCGGTTTTTGCCAGCTCCAGGAAACCGGCGCGGATCTTTTGATGGAACGCTTCGGTTTCGGAGTCGAACCGGTCAGATCGGAAGA
>JAGAPM010000134.1 GCA_017623265.1 Lentisphaeria bacterium
CCTGTTCCGCCATCAGATCGTGGAAGTGCAGGAAGTGATCTTTCACCAAATCCTTGCGGGACGCTCTGCGGCAGGTGCGGCAGGTGGCGAGCAGGCGTGCTTCATCGCTGCCGATGTGGAAGAATCCGGGCTTGCCGAAGAAGTCATACATCTCCGTGACGCAGGCGGAAAGGATCTTCCGGGTTTCGGGATTGGAAAGGCAGAAGCTCCATCCATCCGGCTCGAAAAGGGAGGCGTATTCGGGGAAGCGGTTGATTGCCACATGTTTGCCGCCGTTTTCCCGTGAACCGGATGCGTGACCGAGGATGTTGAACTGGGGAATGATTGTCAGCCCCAGTTCTCTTGCATTGTCAATGATCCGCTTCAGCTCTTTTTTGTCCAGCGCTTTATCCTGCCAGCAGAGGAACGGGGCGGACTCGAAGGGGAATACGCCCCAGGTCTCCAGCACCACATAGTTGTACTTGCAGTATGCGGCGTACCGGATGGCTCGTTCGATCTGATACTGCTGATTCTCCGGGAACCAGCACACATGGAGCGCACGGAACGCCATGGCGGGTTCATCTTCGATGGTGCAGCAGGGCAACTCGTAGGCATGGAAGCGCAGAACGCCCCGTTCTTCCTCGGCAAGCTGACGCAGGGTTTTCAGCGCGTTCAGTACACCGTCGCGATCGGGAGCTGTGATCGTAACCGTATTTTCCCCGATCTCCACCTGATACGCCCCGCTCCGGCGGGGGCAGGGGACGACTTCATAGCGGACGGCGGGAGCGCAATCCCAGAAAAGCCGGATGATCTTTTCGATCCCTGCCGGTTTTTCCGGGGTGCTGATCACAAAATTTGCGGCGCTGTCCAGACGGCAGATCTTATCCCCGTTCAGTTCAAAACGGAGCGGACGGGGATTCATCCGGGTCATCAGGATCTCATGTTCAGTATAGGACATGGCGTTATCCTTTTATTTCATGCGTTGATGCAGACCGGCTGATTGCTCTTGACACTTTCATAGCAGCCCAGCATTGCCTGAATGGTCTGCTTGTGCCAGCGGAGATTGATTTTTGGCTGTTTACCGTTGCGGCAGCAATCCACAAATTCATCAATAAGTCCGATCCATTCATCAAAGTAGGTGTACTGGACGGTATAGCGGTCATTGGGTGCGCCGTTGTGGTACACGTTGGGACCGAAGCAGTCGCAGGCAAGCACGCCTTTTTCGCCGGTGATGACCAGATTGACTTCCATACGTTTCGGGAAGACTTCCCAGCCCGGAGCGGGGACGGGGATCCGTTCTTCCAGTCGTGACCAGGAGGGATCGAAGAGGAATGCGGTGCCGTCTTTCATTTTGCCGTTGGCGAGGAGCATATCTTCCACCTGCAGATCCTTGCGGAGGTTGGGAGCGACCTGAGAGTAGATGTAGTCAAAGTCGCTGTTCGTGAGCCAGCGGATCAGGTCGAAGATATGAGGATGGTCACAGAGGGCGCCGCCGCGGAAACGGGGATCGCCGTCCTTCAGCGGTACGCGGCTGCCGAAGGAATCTTCGGGAACGCCCTGCCACGGGAACGCCCAGACCGGGGAGAGGGTGATGTTGGTCGCCTGACTGGCAAGGATCTTGCCGATGGCACCTTCCTGAAGGAGTTTTTTCAGGCGGAGGACAACAGGGTTGTAGTGCATTTCCAGTTCCACCTGACAGACGATCCCGGCTTTGTCGCACAGTTCGATCATCTCGTCATATTCTTCCATATTGAAGGTGGGAATCTTCATGGAAAGGATGTGGATCCCCCGTTCGGCGCAGAAGCGGACCTGTTCCATGTGTTTGCTGTTGGCGGAAGCCAGTACAACCGCTTCGATGTCAGGGTGTTCTGCAAACATCTGTTCCGGGTCGAGGTAGCAGGGGACGCCGGTCTGGTAGAGATCATAAACATCCTTCGCCCGCTGATCTTCGGCACAGCTTGCGACCCAGTCCAGTTTCGGGTTATCCCGCAGGGTCTGATAATATTTTCTGGTATGCCCGTGTGTGAGGCTCATCATTGCAATCTTCAAAGGTTTCATAGCGTAAAGACTCCCTGCTTAAAGAAACATGACTTTTTTCTGTTCATCGGAGGCGATAGCGGCTTCCGCACCGCGCATCATGGTGGCGTATGCGTCGTTCCAGACATCAAAGAGGCTGGTGTCGGAGAGAGCGGCAAAGGCAGCGCGAATCGTCCAGATCTCATCGTAGGAGAAGCCGAAAAGTTCGGTGTCTGTATCCGTGTAACGGGACTCGCCCTTGTCGTTATAGACATAGACCGAAGCGTGTGGCGTCTGGGTGTCGACCGTCTGATCGGAGGCGACGCCCCGGGCGGCGATGAGTTCGTGGCGGTCAATGGGATCGTTTCCGGCGGGCAGTTTGGTGGAACATTCAATGCTCACGTTCACATCGTTTTCCAGCTTGGCGATGATGTTTGCAGCGGCACCTTTTTCACCGGCACAGACTGCAAACACGCTTTTCACCGGGCTGCCGGTGAAGAATGCGGCAAGATCCAGTTCTTTGGCGATCTGTTTTTTCAGACAGCCGCCGTGTTTTACGGTGCAGAAACGGAGGGTGGAAAGATCTTCCAATGTGCCGTCGGTCAGGAACTTTTTGAGTTCAAAGAAACGGCGTTCCACGCGCCAGGGCAGCAGGATCGTCTTCTTGCCGCAGTTACATTCCAGAACGAAATTGCCATCTTCAAAAGAGATGGTCCCTCTTGCGGAAACACTGTACTTTTCGCAGAGTTCCAGCAGTGCTTTATTCATTGCTTCACAACACATAGTTACAGACTCTTGATTTGGGGTTTGTATTTTTTGAGATAAGCTGCATTCTTTTCATCGCCGCCGGGGGTGTTGGCGCTGCTCCAGACGGGCGGAGTAACGCCCATTTCGATACACTGGCGGACCGTTTCGATTTCCAGCAGGTGGGCGATGGTGAAGTCCACCACGTTGGAGACGGGCGCAATGGGGGTATCCAGACCCGGCACATTGACAATGGCATCGCCCACCGGGTTGTAGTCATCAATGCACACATCGGCAAAGTCGAAAAGATTTTTGCCGGAGGGATGACGGATGAAGTGATCTGCCGGCATTTCATCCTGCCAGTAGGAACTGGCAACCGCGATGATTTTTCCGCCGCGCTTTTTGACTTCCATTGCGGCATCGATCGTTGCCGGATTGATCCCGATATTGTGGAAGAACAGGACCACATCCCCTTCCTGAATATCGTAATATTTGATGATGGATGCGCCGAAGTTTACGGTTCGTTCCAGTTCCAGATATTTCAGCGCCTGATTGAACACGGAAAGAGCCGTTTCCATCAGGGGATTGATATTGGCAAGACCGCCCGCCCGGAAGAACATTTCCCCCATGGCGAGAGTGGTGTGCCCGCCGCCCGCATAAACGTTGATCAGACGATCGTTTTTGATCGCATCCGCCATCAGCGCAGCGGCAGCCTTGATGTTATCGCCCTGTTTTTCCACGACTTCACGGATATTGGCAAATGCCTTTTCCACATAGCCGAAATCATTGAGTTCAGACATGTTCTGCTCCTTTGGATCTTATTTCTTTTTACTCTTTTTTGCAGTGCCTTTTTTCAGGACACGCTTGTAATTTTCACCGATGGTATCCCAGAGCTTCAGGGCATCCGGAGCGCCCACAACTGTGCCGTGTCCGCCGCGATAAGTCCATGCTGCGATCCGGTCAACACCGGCTTCTTCGGCAATGTCGACCCACTTTGCCACCTGATCCCAGTCTTTGGGCTGTTTGTAGTAGCCCATAAACCAGCGTTCGGCTTTCTTGCCGTACTTGTGAGCGATCGCCACGGTCCGTTCGGTGATGTCCCGGAAGAAGTCTTCAGGCAGCCCCCAGTTGATGATCGTGGTGGAGAAGACGTCGAAGTAGGGACATGCGGCAACCATATCCCAGTTATCGTAGCCGCGGTATTCGGAAACGTAGTAACCGTTCTGAGTGGCGTGGACACAGCAGGTGATTTCCAGTTCCGGATTCAGTTCTTTCAGTGCCTTGGAGGTGTCGGAAAGAACGACCAATGCTTCCCGCCAGCGGAACTGTTTGACATCGTTGGTCATATAACGGGGCATGGGATAGCCGTAATAATCTTCAAAGCGTTTCCGGCAGACGGGGCAGTAGCAGGTCCAGTCGTCCGCAACGCCGCCGGTGATGGAGGCGATGCCTTTGGGGAAGGCGTAGTGGGGTTCATCCCAGAAAAAACCGTCTGCTTTGGTTTCCCGTGCGAGGGTCAGACAGAAATTTTTGAAGTAGTCCCGGTAGCTGTTGGTGTTGAAACAGGCGTAGGGCAGTTTTTCGCCGGTGAGGGCGGAGACCTGACGGTTCTCCACGTTGTCCTGCAGAAACTTGCTGACCTGTTCCCCGCCGAAATATTTTCCGTTGCCCCAGGGGTCGATGAGGACACGCAGCCCCATTTCGTGGGCTTTGTCCACAATTTTTGGAATGTTCGGCCGCCAGAAATCGAAATCGAATTCCGTAACGGCAAGGATAACGGTTGTGCAGCCGTGATCTTTCATTTCCTGAAAGTCTGCGGCGGCGTGTTCCACATAGTTCAGCCCGTAATAGCTGATTGCAGTCTGAGTGATTGCCATGTTTTGCTCCTTTGGTTTGTTGTTTTATTGTATGTTCAAATTGATGTACTTTCCCGAATGATCAATTCCGGTTCCAGATAACGGACCGGCTGTTCCGGCTTTTTTCCGGCAATGCGGTCAAAAAGAATTTCTGCCGCAGCAGCAGCGATCCCGCGGATGGAATATGCCGTACTTGTCAACGGCGGCCAGATGGCAGATGCCACGGGGAGATTGTCGAATCCTGCAACTGCACAGGTATCGGGGATGGCGATCTTTGCTTCGTGACAATGCCGGATCACATTTGCCGCAAAGAGATCGTGATAACAGAAGACTCCGGTCTTGACTTTGCGTCGGGCGGAACACTCCAGAAAGATCATCAGGTCCTGCATGCTGCTGTTTTCATGCTTCAGCGGAATGATCCGTTCGGGGGAAAGGGTGATCCCCGCCTCTGCCAATCCGTTTTGGAATCCGGCAAGACGCTGGTCATTCTTCAGATTTTCCGGGCAGACATAGAAAAACTCCCGGCAGCCGGTTTGAAGCAGATGTTCTGCAGTCGCTTTTCCTGCGGTATGGTTGTCTACCAGAACGGCATCGTTTTCCAGTCCGGGCAGCGTGCCACCTGCAAGGACACAGGGAACCGGAAGATTTTTATAGACTTCTCCGTTATCTGTTCCCACCCACGGACAGGCAATGATCCCGGAAACGCCGCCCCGGATGAAGGAGTCCAGCTTGCTGCGTTCCAGATCTTTGTCATAGTTGCTGATGGCAATGGTCAATTCTGCTCCGAGCGACCGGCAGATCTCTTCCAGGTTTGCTGCGAGATTGGAAAAGTATGGCGTGTCCAGCCGTGTCAGAAGCAAGCCGATCCGCTGCTTTGAACGGTTCTGACGCAATTTGCCCGTTTGCTGGAGATAGTAACGTTTCCCCCGGACAACCAGAAGTCCGTCCGTGCAGAGTTGACCCAGGATCCGGTGAGCGGTTTTCAGGGAGATATTTTTGTACTCCATGAGATAACGGGTGGTCATAAATGGTGCCCCGTCATTTCCATGTTTTCCCTCGGCGATTTCCTGCCGCAGCTCGGCAACGATCCGCTCCTGTTTCGGATAATGCGTCAAATCCATTGAAAAACTCCGTATGTTGTACTTTTGTTATACTATTGATCCGGGAATCTCTTTTTTCAAGTGCGGATTGATAATTTTTTTAACTTTTTTCGAACGCCTTGCTTTTTTGAAAAGCTGCAGTATATTATATGAAACAATAATTGATAACAACCGGAAAAGCAGACGGGAAAGGTGATCCGCATGAAATCTGTTTTACGCTTTTTTTCGATTTTTGGACTTTTTTTTCTTTTGCTGGCATGTTCTGCCGTTTTTGCGCAGGAACTTATAATCACCAAGCCCCGGCTCACCACGGGCGGCAAAACGCTTACCCTTCTTTCCGGCGGTTCCGGGGCATATGTTTGCTTTGAACTGGAAAATACCGGAACCAGAGACCGCTATCTGACTGTGACGATCCGTTCCGATGCTGCCAAGGGGGAGGAAGAATATTTCAGTGCGGAATTTTTTGCTCCGGCGAAATCGGTTCAGCAGTGTCAATTTCCCTTGCAATATGACGGTTCC